>NZ_BAAAXZ010000018.1:0-32776 GCF_039535865.1 Streptomyces thioluteus | reverse complement strand
CCTGAGAGGGTCGCGGGACTGTGTACGGCCACTTTGTTCCCCCAGCCTGTGAGGGGTGGGGGGGGGGGGCGGCGCCTCTTCGACGCGTCGTGGACCCCACCGCCGACCCGGTGGAGGGCGCCCCTCGGCCAGGCCCGCGGCTTCGAACTCGCGCTGGGCAACTACCTGACGGCGTGCACCGCGACGCACGACAACTGCCCCACGGAGCAGCAGATCGTCGCCCTGCTGGACCGGCTCGGCAAGAACCCCGTCCCCGGCGGCGAGGGCCGGATGCTGACCCAGTCGCTGGCCACCACGGGCATCGCCCAGTCGCTGTACTCCAAGGACTTCTGGGACTACCTCACCGAAGGCCTGGAGGACGCGGAGAACGGCGACGGCAAGATCCTCATGGCGCTGGGCGACGCGATGAACGGCCGCGGCCAGGACGGGCGTTACAGCACCCTCCAGTCCTCCCTCACCGCCATCAGCTGCGCGGACTTCGCCCAGCGCTACACCGCCGCCGAGATCACGGACAAGGTGCCCGAGTTCCGCAAGGCGTCCCCGGTGTTCGGCGACTTCATGGCGTGGAGCCTCACGCAGTGCACCGGGTGGCCCGTCAAGGGCGCCTGGCAGCGGCCGGACGTCGGCGCCAAGGGGGCGGCGCCCGTCCTCGTCGTCGGCAACACCGGTGATCCGGCAACCCCTTACGAGGGAGCGCGCAGGATGGCGCAGGCGCTGGGCGACGGCGTCGGGATCGAGATGACGTACCGGGGACAGGGCCACGGCGCGTACGACAGCGGAAATCCCTGCGTGAAGAAGGCGGTTGACGCCTATCTGCTGAACGGTACTGTGCCGGGGCGCGGCACGGTGTGCTCATAGCACTCGCAGCACATCACACCGTACGGCGAATTCCGTTCTCTCGAATGTCAGTGGCCCGCACTACGATCGCCCGTACAAGGTCTCGCAAGGTCTCGCAAGGTCTCGCCCGGTAAGGAGGGGGTGTGTCATGCCCGACGAGCCGTCGCCGCCGGAGTCCGGCGGCCCCGCGCGCAACAGGCTCACCGGCGCCCTGGCCGTCACGGCCCTGCTGGCCGCCCTGGTCGCGCTCTGGCAGACGCAGTCGGCCCCGCTGGTCGGCCCGGACGACACGCCCGCGCCGCCCGCCCCCGGACCCCCGCTGACCACACCACCCCCCGTCCGGCACCCGCTCCCCGGGCCCCACGGGATACGTGACCGGCACCACCGACCGGCCGCTGCGGGCGATACCCGCGGGATCGTGACGCCCGGTGTCACGCACGGTGTCCGACCCGGGCCGTAGAGTCGGTGCATGAGTCCACCTCGGCCGAGGGCCCTCACCCTCGCAAGCGCCGCGCTCGCGCTCGTCCTCGCCGCCGCCTGCGGCCCGGGCGGCGGCGGGCGCGACGACGACAGCGGCAAGGACGGGAGCCGCGCCGCCGCCTCCCGCATCGACTGGAAGCCGTGCGCCGCCCCCACCGCCGCCCAGGGCGGCGGCAAGGCGCCCGGCGCGGGCTGGGAGTGCGCGTCCCTGCCCGTCCCGCTGGACTACGCGCAGCCGGACGGAAAGACCATCGACCTCGCGCTGATCCGCGCCCGGGCGACGGACGAGAAGCACCGCATCGGGTCGCTGGTCTTCAACTTCGGCGGCCCGGGCGGCTCCGGCGTGGCGACGCTGCCCTCGTTCGCCAAGAGCTACGCGGATCTGCGCAAGCGCTACGACCTGGTGAGCTTCGACCCGCGCGGCGTCGGCGAGAGCGCCGGCGTGCGCTGCCTGAGCGACAAGGAGCTGGACGCCGCCGACCGCACCGACGCCACCCCGGACGACGAGGCGGAGCTCGCGGCGGCCGTGACGCTCAACCGCCGCTTCGCCCAGGCCTGCGGAAAGAACTCGGGCCCGGCCCTGGCCCACGTCGACACCCTCAGCGCCGCCCGCGACATGGACCGCCTCCGGGCCGCCCTCGGCGACGACAAGCTGCGCTACTTCGGCATCTCCTACGGCACCGAACTCGGGGCGGTCTACGCCCACTTGTTCCCGAAGAACGTCGGCCGGGCCGTCCTGGACGCCGTCGTGGACCCCCGGCAGGACCCGGCGCAGGGCTCCCTGGCCCAGGCCAAGGGCTTCCAACTCGCCCTCGGCGACTTCCTGAAGGACTGCGGCGCCAACTGCCCCTCCCCAGAGCCGGATCACGGCCCTGCTCAAGGACCTCGACGCGAAGCCGCTGCCCACGGGCATCGGCCGCTCCCTGTCCCAGGACCAGGCGGTGAACGGCATCGCCGCCGCGCTCTACTCCAAGGACACCTGGAAGTACCTGTCCGCGGGCCTCCGCGAGGCCACGGACAAGCGCAAGGGCACCATCCTGCTCCTGCTCTCCGACTCCCTCGCGGGCCGCGACCCCGAGGGCCACTACAGCAACCTCCAGGCCGCCAACCGCGCCATCAGCTGCGCCGACGCGGAGCAGCGCTACTCACCGGATGAGGTGAAGGCCCTGCTGCCCGAATTCCGCTCCGCCTCACCGGTGTTCGGGGAGTCGGCGGCCTGGGCCCTGCTCCAGTGCACGGGCTGGCCCGTCAAGGGCAAGTGGAAGACCCCGGAGTCGTCGGTCTCGGCGAAGGGTGCGGCGCCGGTGCTGGTCGTGGGCAACACCGGTGACCCCGCCACCCCTTACGAGGGGGCGCGCAACATGGCCCGGGCCCTGGGCCCGGCAGCCGTCGAGGTGACGTACAAGGGCGAGGGCCACGGGGCGTACAACAGCGGCAACGCGTGCATGAAGGCGCTGGTGGACGGCTATCTGGTGGAGGGGAGGGTGCCGGCGCGCGGGGCGACGTGCTCGTAGCTCTCCCCCACCCCGCCCCTTCCCGAAACCGGTGCTCCGCCCCGGACCCGCGGCAACGCGGCTGCGCCGCGTTCGTCCTCAAGCGCCGGACGGGCTGTTCAGCCCGTCCGGCGCTTGAGGACAGCACCCGGAGGGTGCTGCGGGGGCCAGGGGGCGAAGCCCCCGGCTAATACACCGGCTTGTGCGGCTCCACCTGGTGGACCCAGCCGATCACGCCGCCCTGGACATGGACCGCGTCGGCGAAACCGGCGGACTTGAGGACGGCGAGGACCTCCGCGGAGCGGACCCCCGTCTTGCAGTGCAGGACGATCCTCTTGTCCTGCGGCAGGTCCTGCAGCGCGTTGCCCATCAGGAACTCGTTCTTGGGGATCAGCCGGGCGCCGGGGATGGAGACGATCTCGTACTCGTTGGGCTCTCGGACGTCGATGACGTCGATGTTCTCGCCCTCGTCCAGCCATTCCTTGAGCTGCTTGGGGGTGATCGTCGAACCGAGGGCGGCCTGCTGGGCCTCCTCGGAGACGACGCCGCAGAACGCCTCGTAGTCGATGAGCTCGGTGACCGTCGGGTTCGTGCCGCAGACCGCACAGTCGGGGTCCTTGCGGACCTTGACCTGACGGTAGGTCATCTCCAGGGCGTCGTAGATCATCAGGCGGCCGACCAGCGGATCGCCCACGCCCGCCAGCAGCTTGATCGCCTCGGTGACCTGGATGGAGCCGATCGAGGCGCACAGCACGCCCAGGACGCCGCCCTCGGCGCAGGAGGGGACCATGCCCGGCGGCGGGGGCTCGGGGTAGAGGCAGCGGTAGCAGGGACCGTGCTCGCTCCAGAAGACGGACGCCTGGCCGTCGAAGCGGTAGATCGAGCCCCACACGTAGGGCTTGCCGAGGAGCACGCACGCGTCATTGACGAGGTAACGGGTCGCGAAGTTGTCGGTGCCGTCGACGATCAGGTCGTACTGGGAGAAGATCTCCTTGACGTTCTCCGCCTCCAGGCGCTCCTGGTGGAGGACGACGTTCACGTACGGGTTGATGCCGAGCACGGAGTCGCGCGCGGACTCGGCCTTGGAGCGGCCGATGTCCGACTGGCTGTGGATGATCTGCCGCTGGAGGTTGGACTCGTCCACCTCGTCGAACTCCACGATGCCCAGCGTGCCCACACCGGCCGCGGCGAGGTACATCAGGGCGGGCGAGCCGAGGCCGCCGGCGCCCACGCAGAGCACCTTGGCGTTCTTGAGCCGCTTCTGCCCGTCCATCCCGACGTCCGGGATGATCAGGTGGCGGGAGTACCTGCGAACCTCGTCGACGGTGAGCTCGGCGGCCGGCTCAACCAGGGGTGGCAGCGACACGGGGTCTCCGTAGGTCGGAAGAAGGGGCGGTCTTCAATTCCGTAACACTGCCACGCCGCGGCTCATTCCGAGACACCAGGTCCGATGTTCGAGATGAACTCGTCCCAGTAGCCGGGCATGGACTCCCAGGGGTCCAGGCCGTCGCGATCGGTGCGGTCGGTCATGTAGACCGTGCCGGCGCCCTGCCGCCGGGCGATGCACAGGGCCTCCCTCAGGTGGTCCCGGGGCACGCTGTGCACCAGGTGGCAGAAGCGGCCGGGGGCGTGGTCGGCGGTCCAGTCGGCCGGGCGGGACCAGCGGTAGCGGTTCCACGGCCCGGTGAAGGTCACCAACTGGTCGGCGAGCACGGCGTATCCGGGGACGGGGTGGCTGCCGTGCACGAGGACGAGGTACGCCCGCTCGCACAGGGTGCGCAGCGCGCCGGTCACCCGGCGGACGTCGGCGAGCGCCCCGCTGTCGGCGGGGCAGCGGGCCAGGGCGAAGCCGTCCACCTTGTACCAGTTGAGGAAGCGCTGGGCGTCGGAGAGGAGTTCGCCGAAGGGCCGGGACCCGTAGCCGGCGTCCAGGTGGCCCAGCACCCGGACGCCCACGTTCCGCAAGGGGGCGGCGGCGGCCGCGTAGTACGGATCGGGGCGGCTGCCCGGACCGCCGGACGCGCCCCCGAGCACGGCCCACTCCAGGGGGAGCCCGGCCCGGCAGAGCCGGCCCCACTCCACGGGGGCGACGAGGGGGTGGGCGAAGCCGGGAACGCCCAGCCGCAGCGGGGCCTTCCGGGCCGGGACCGGCCGCCGGTTCCCCGAGGAGATCAGATGCGACACGCGGCCTCCATCCAGATGTCCGCCAGCGACTCCTCCAGCCCGATCCGGGGCCGCCAGCCGAGCCGGTCGCGCGCGGTGCGCACGTCGGCCTGCTGCCAGCCGCCGCAGCCGTCCGGATAGGGGTAGGCGGGGGCGGCGCCCAGGTGCGGGTCGTCCAGCTCGTGCAGCGCGCCCCCGAAGCCGGCGACGCGGGCGAGCAGGGAGGCGGCCTCGCGCAGCCGGACGGCGCGGCCGGTGCCGATGTTGACGGCACCCTGGGCGGCGGACAGGGAGGCGGCGTGCACGGCCCGGGCGATGTCGCGGACGTCCACGAAGTCGCGCTGGACGCCGAGGCCGGTGAGCTTGAGCTCGTTGTCCCCGTTCTGCATGGCGCGCCGCATGGCCTCGGCGAGACGGCCCAGCGGGGAGCCGGCGGGGGTGCCCGGGCCGACGGGCGAGAAGACCCGCAGCACGATGGCGTCGAGCCCGGAGCCCAGCACCAGTTCGGTGGCGGCGAGTTTGCTGACGCCGTACGGGCCGCCGGGGCGCGGCACGGCGTCCTCGGCGGTGGAGGAGCCGGGCTGCGAGGGCCCGTACTCCGAGGAGCACCCCAGCTGCACCAGGCGCGCGCCGCAGCCGCTGCGGCGCAGGGACTCGCAGACGGTGGCGACCGCGACCGTGTTGTGCCGGGCGAGGTCGCGGGCCCCGCCGCGGGTGGCGCCCGCGCAGTTGATGACGACGCCGGGGTGGACGGCGTTCAGGAACCGGGTGAGCGCGCCGGGGCTGCCGGTGGCCAGGTCGAAGCGGACGTCCGCGTCGTCGCCGCGGCCGAGCGCGGTGAGCTGGACGGCGGGGTCGGCGAGCAGCCGGTCGGCCACGAAGCGGCCGAGGTAGCCGTTGGCGCCGAGCAACAGGACCCTCATCGGTCGCGTCCTCGCTCTCGCCGGGTGGTGCCGGTGGGGTGAACGGTCATGGTGCTTGCTCCTCTGGCGGGGTGGTCGGTGCGCCCGTTCCGGCCGGGGCGCCGGGGCGGACGGGCGCGGTCGGGAGGTCCCCCCGGCCGTGGACGGCGGCCCGGGAGAGGACGGTGACGGCGTGGACGAGGAGGGCGAACGCCGGGACGGCGCACGCCACGAGGGGGACGGCGGCCGGGCCGTGGGCACCGGTCAGCCAGGTGACGGGCCGGTCGAGGGCGGAGCATCCGGGAAGCCGGGCGGCGAGCAGCGCGGCCAGCGGCACGGCCTCGGCGGCGCAGGCGGCGAGACCGGCGGCGAGGGCCGGGCGGGTCAGACCGTGCGCGGCGCAGAGCCGGCCCAGGAAGAGCAGGGCTCCCAGGGCGACGGCGGCCAGCGCGGGCGGCGCGGCGGCCTCGGCGGCGGGCAGGGCCGAGCGGGCCAGGGCGACGCAGACGCACAGGACGCCGAGGAGGAGGGCGACCGAGGCCAGCAGCGCGCGCCGGGCGCGGCCGTGGAACTCGGCCAGCGACCGGCTGTCGGCGAGCCTGCGCCGCGCGTACCCGGCGAAGGCGTGCGCGCACCAGGCGGCGGGGGCGACGGCGCAGGCCAGCGCGAGGGCGGTCGGCGCGGCGGCCGCGGCCAGGGCGCGCGGGCCCGGGAGGCGGTGGCCATGGGCCAGCGCGGCCGGCAGCAGGTCGCCGGCCAGCCCGTAGCCGAGCAGCCAGAGCCATACCAGCGCGCCGAGGACGCCGCCGCTCCCGGGCCGGGCCGCGCACGTCCCTCCGCCGGCCGGGGGCCGGGTGGCGGAGGGGGCGGACGGCGGTCCGGTGCGCTCCACCCGGGCGTGCAGTTCCTCCGCGAGGGAGAAGACGTCGCGGTGACCGCAGTCGGCGGCCGTGCGGTCGGTGACGCCGTGCGCCTCCAGGCCGGCGGCGATCTCCAGGGGGTCCACGGCGTCGGCGCAGAGCGCGTGGTGGTCGCGCAGCAGGGCCCGGACCGGGTCGGGGCGGGGACCGGCCGGCACACGGGATATGTCGGCGGGGTCCGGGGGGGCGGGGGCCGGCGCCGGCCGGGTCGTCGACATCATCGGCGGCCCGCCCAGGACGGCGACGTGGACCGCGGGGACGCGTCGAGGGGGCCGCGGGAGCGGACGGACCCGGCCGGGGACGGCGCGAGGTCGTGCCGCACCGGGGCGCGGGAGAGGAGTTCGAGGTAGATGGCGCCGAAGGAGGCGATGTTCTGCTCCACCGTGAAGAGTTCGAGGGCACGGGCACGGGCGGCGGCGCCGAGCCGCCGTCCGTGCCCCGGGTCGCGCAGCAGCGTGAGGCAGGCCTCGGCGAGGGCGTGCGGGTCGCGCGGAGGCACCACCAGGCCGGTGCCGCCGAGGACTTCGCGGACCGCGGCGGTGTCGGGGGCGACCGCGGCGCGGCCGCAGAACATGGCCTCGGCCAGCGGGACGGGGAAGCCGTCGCCGGGGGCGCAGACGACGACGGCGTCCGCGGCGGCGTAGTCGTCGGGGCCGCAGGCGGCGACGCGGGCGACGCCCTCGGGCAGCGGGGCGTCCGGGGCGGTGCCGGTGACGGCCAGCCGCACCCGGGGCTCGGCCGTCCGCAGCACGGTGAACGCCTCCCAGAGCCAGGGTTCGGGGGGGGCCGCCGGCGAGCAGGAGGACCGGTCCGTTGCGCTCTGCCGCGCCGTCGGCGGGGCAGGCCTCGCCCACCGCCTCGTACAGTCCGGCGTCGACGCCCGGGGGGACGGTGCGCAGCCGGGCGCGGTCGGCGCCGCAGCGCTCCTGCCAGCGCCGCACCTGGGCGTCGCCGGGGGTGATCAGGGCGGCCCGGGCGTAGATCTCGCCGGCCAGCAGGCGGTGGAAGGCGGAGAGCAGGGTACGGACGGACAGCGACAGGCCGACCGGCCCGGCCAGGTAGTGCTCGCGCAGGCGGACGCCGTACTCGGTGACGAGCAACGGGGTACCGAAGAAGCGGTGGGCCAGCAGCCCCGGGAGGGCGGCCGGCCCGGCGGAGGCGGCATGGCACAGGTCCACTCCCGCGAGCCCCAGATCACCGTCCGGTGCTCCGTACCAGTCGAGGGAGAGCGGGCGCAGGGCACGCTCCAGCAGCCCGGAGACGACGAGCAGGTCGGCGACGCGGGCGCCGTACGCACCGGGGTGGGCGCCGGGCGCGCGGCAGGCCGCCTCCAGGGCGCGCAGGGCGGTCTCGGAGCGGAGCGCGGAGGCGAGGCCGCCCTCGTCGCGGGCGAGGTCGGCGAGGCCGTAGAGGCCCTCGGCGAAACGGTACGCCTGATCACCCGGGGTGGTGAGGGCGGATGCCAGGTCGCCGAAGTGGCCGGTGAAGCGCTGGCGTTCGCGGCGGCCGTGGGCGCCGCGGGCTCTCTCCGGCGCGCATCCGGCGGGGCCGCCCCACAGTGGAGCGGCCCTGATCCGGCGGACGTTGCCGGGCAGGGCGTACCAACCACCCTCCTCCTGGCGGGCGCTGCGGCTCAGCGCGTAGACCTCGAACTCGTGCCGGGCCAGGCCGCGCACCAGCCGGTCGCACCACTCGCCGCCCTCCCCCGCGGCGTACGGGTACCCACCCTCGGTCAGCAGTCCCACGCGCACGAGCGCACCCCCGATCTCCTCCGTCGTACGGCAGCCGGGAGCACGCTATGGGGGCCCGCAGGTGGCGCGGCGGACGGTTGTCCGTCGCACCACCGGAAGGGGTGAACGGGCGTGACTTTGGGGTTTGGGGGCGCGTTATGGGGGCCGCGCGGCGGGGGCCCCTTCCGGGGCGGGGTTCTGGGCTTGGGGCGGCTCGGCTTTGGGCCCGGGTACGGGTACGCCCCCGGGCTCGGGTACGGGTGCGGGCTCGGCCCCGGGCTCGGGTACGGGTGCGGGTGCGGACTCTGGTGCGCGCTTCGCGCGGGTTTTGCCCCTGGCCCGCCCTTTCACCGTTTCTTCCGGGGCTGCGCCCCTCGACCCCGCACCGCGCTCCGCGCGATGGTCGGGGGCTGCGCCCCTCGACCCGCGACGCGGCTGCGCCGCGCTTGCCGGGGCTGCGCTCCCTGGCCCCCGTTCGGGGCTCCGCCCCGGACCCCGCAACCGCGCTCCGCACGGTTGTCCTCAAGCGCCGGACGGGCTGAAATGGCGCACCCACGCCTGAAATCCAGCGCGGGCGCACCATGCAGCCCGTCCGGCGTTTGAGGACAGCGCCCGCAGGGCGCTTCGGGGGCCAGGGGCGCAGCCCCGGTCAGGGGGCCAGGGGGCGGAGCCCCCGGTGGGGCGCAGGGGCGAAGCCCCGCTCCACCCGCGCGGAGCGCGGCGGGGCGGGCGGGGGCGCAGCCCCCGTGGAAACGGTTAAAGGGCGGGGCGGGGAGCAAACCCCCCGGTCACACCACCCGCGGGACCGCCTCCAACAACCCCCGCGTATACGGATGCTCCGGCCGCTCATACACCGCATCCGCCACCCCCTCCTCCACCACACACCCACCCCGCATCACAACCACCCGATCACTCACCTGCCGCACCACCGCCAAGTCATGCGCGATGAACACCAGCCCCAGCCCCAACTCCCTCTGCAACTCCCCCAGCAGGGAGACGACCTGTGCCTGCGTCGTCACGTCCAGCGCCGACACCGGCTCGTCGCAGACGACGACCTTGGGCGACGGGGCCAGCGCCCGCGCGATCCCGACGCGCTGCCGCTGCCCGCCGCTGAACTCGTGCGGATAGCGGTGGTACGCGTCGGGATCGAGCCCGACCCGGTCCAGCAGATCGCGCACCCGTGCGACGATCTCCTTCTCGCCCAGCCGCCCGGCGACCCGCAGCGGATCGGCGATCGATTCCCCGACGGAACGCCGCGGGTTGAGCGAGGAGACCGGGTCCTGGAAGACCATCTGGAGCTCGCTGCGGAAGGACCGCAGTTCCCGCTCCCCGAGGGCCCCGATGTCCCGCCCCTCGTAGCGCAGTTCGCCCGCCGTCGGCTGCAGCAGCCGCACGAGCATCCGTCCCAGCGTCGTCTTCCCGCTGCCGGACTCGCCGACGACGCCGACCGTCTCCCCGGCCCGCAGGGTCAGCGAGATCCCGTCCACGGCGGTGACGGAGCGACGGCCCCGGCCGAACTCCTGTCGCAGACCGGTCGCTTCGAGCAGCACCGGGCCACCGGAGGCGGCGACCGGCGCACGCCGCACCTCCACGCGCGGCACGGCGGCCAGCAGGTCGCGCGTATACGGCTCGCGCGGCGCGCGAAGCACCTCGCGCACCGGCCCGTGCTCGACCGCGCGCCCGCCCCGCATCACCAGCAGCTCGTCGACGTTGCCGGCGGCGACCCCCAGGTCGTGGGTGACGAGGACGAGGCCCATGCCCGTCTCCTCGCGCAACTCCCGCAGCAGGCCCAGGATCTGCGCCTGCACGGTGACGTCCAGCGCCGTCGTCGGCTCGTCCGCGACGAGCAGCCGCGGCTCGCAGGCCACGGCCATGGCGATCAGGGCCCGCTGCCGCTGGCCGCCGCTGAACTCGTGCGGACGCGAACGCGAACGCCGCGCGGCGTCGGGGATGCCGACCCGGTCGAGCACCTCGACGGCCCGCCGACGGGCGGCGCGCCGCGAGACGCCCCGGTGGTGGATCCGGTGGACCTCGGCGATCTGGTCGCCGACGGCCTGGTAGGGGTCGAGCGAGGAGAGCGGGTCCTGGAAGACCATGGCGGCCACGCCGCCTCGTACGCGACGGAGCTCCGCCTCGCCCGCCGCCGTGACGTCGTGCCCGGCGACCCGCACGGTCCCGGTGACGTCCGCGCCCGTGCCGCGGTGCAGCCCGAGCAGCGCGTAGGCGGCGGTGCTCTTGCCGGAGCCGGATTCGCCGACGATGCCGAGCGCGCCGCCGGGGGCGAGCGAGAAGGAGAGGTTCTCCACGGCCCGTACCGGCGGCCCACCGGCCGACGGGAAGGAGACCGACAGGCCCTCCACCGATACCAGGGACTTCACGGTCATCGCAGGGCCACCCTCCGGTCGGCGACGGCGTACAGCACGTCCGCCACGATGTTGGCGATCGCCACGGCGGCACCGGTGACCATCACCAGTCCCACGACGACCGGCAGGTCGATGGTCTGCGTGGCGTGCACGAGCAGCTGCCCCACACCCGGCAGACCGAACATGGCCTCCGCCAGCATCGCGTTGCCGAACATCGACCCGAAGTCGGCGGCCGTCAGGGCGATGACGGGCGCCAGGGCCCCGCGCAGCGCGTGCCGCCCGACGATCGCCCGCTCGCTCGCCCCGTAGGCGCGGAAGGTGCGGACGTGGTCCTCGGCCAGCGTCTCCAGCAGCGAACTGCGCGTCAGCCGCGCGTACTTCGCGGACTCCAGCAGCGCCAGCGCGAGGCAGGGCAGGAGCAGGTTCCAGGCCCACTGCTCGGGGTCGTCCGTGAGCGGCACGTACGTCGGGAACGGCAGCCACTCCAGATAGGCGCAGAACAGCATCAACAGCCCGATGCCGCTGATGAAGACGGGCGTCGCGGTGCCGGCCAGGGTGATCCAGGTGAGCACCCGCTCGGTGACGCCGCCGCGCCGCAGGACGGACAGCAGTCCGCTGCCGATGCCGATGACCAGCCACAGGACCATGGCGCCGGCCGCGAGGGACGCGGTGGCGGGCAGCCGCTGGACGATCAGGTCGGTGACGGGCTGGTCGCTCTGGAAGGACAGTCCGAGGCAGGGCGCGTCGCAGTGCCGGACGCCGGTGCCGGTGGAGTAGTCGTGCCCGGTGACGATGCCCGTGAGGAAGTGCCAGTACTGCGCGTACACCGGCTGGTCGAGGCCCAGTTGGGACCGGACCTGGCGGATCTGCTCGGGGTCGCACTTGGGCCCGCAGGCCAGCCGGGCCGGGTCGCCGGGGGCGAGGTAGAAGGTCGCGTAGACGACGACGGACAGCACGAGGAGGACGGCGAGCACGCCGAGCAGACGACGCACCACGTATGCGGTCACGACGAGCCCCCCTTGCGCTGACGCCCCACGCGCAGCCGTGACGCCTCGCGCGGGTCGAGCGCGGCGCGCACGGTGTCCCCCAGCACGGTGAAGGCGAAGGTGGTGACGAAGAGCATCAGGGCCGGCAGGACCACGTAGAGCGGGTCCGCGCGGAACCAGGTCGTGGCCGAGGACAGCATCTGGCCCCAGGAAGGGGTCGGCGGCTTGATGCCGACGCCGAGGAAGGACATGGCCGCCTCGTTGAGCATGTTCTGCGGCAGCATCACCGCCGCGTAGGTGATCACCGGCGCGGCGAGCCCGGGCAGCAGTTCGCGCCGGGCGATCCGCCAGGTGGAGGCTCCGGAGAGGCGCGCGGCCGAGACGTAGTCGAGGTTGAGCAGGCCGAGCGCCTGGGCGCGGACGAGGCGGGCCATCGCGCCCCAGGCGATCAGCCCGATGACGACGACGAGCAGCAGCGGCCGCGGGAAGCCCTCGGGGACGACGGCGGTCACGGCGATGGCGAACACCAGCAGCGGCATGGCCACCATCACGTCGGTGAGGTGGCCGAGCACGCTGTCGGCGATCCGGTTGCCGAGCGCGGCGGCCAGTCCCACGGCGACGCCGATGAGGACCTGGAGGACCGTGGCACCGACGGCGACGGCCAGCGAGACGCGGGCGCCGTAGAGAAGTCGTACGAACAGATCGCGCCCGGTGCCCGGTTCGACGCCGAGCCAGTGCTCGGCGCTGATCCCGCCGAACGACCCGACGGGCACGCCGCCGCGCGCGGAGTCGACGAGGGCGTCGTGGTACGTGGTGGGGTCCTGGCCCTCCAGCGCCGCGAACAGCGGCGCGGCGAGGGCGAGGACGACGAGCAGGCCGAGGACGACGGCGGCCGCGAGCGCCGCTTTGCGGGCGCGCAGCCGCCGCCAGACCTGGCGGGTGCCGGAGGCGGGGGCCGCGGCCACCGCCTCCGGACCGGTCGGAACGGTGAGGAGCTCGGTCACTTGACCGCGACCTGCGAGACGTCGAGGACACCGGTCCAGTCGCTGATGACGACGTTCTTGACGTCCTTGCCGTAGAGGCGCTTGTAGACCGGGTGGAACAGCGGGACGGTCAGGGCCTGTTCGCCGATCTTCGCGTCCAGGGCGCCCCAGCGCTTGGCGGCGGCGTCATGGTCGGTGATTTTGTTGATGGCGTCGATCTCGTCGTTGACCTTGGCGTCGTCCAGCCGGCCGGCGTTGAAGTTGTAGCCGTCCTTGACGATCTGGCGCCCGTCGAAGATCGGGGCCAGGAACGGGCCGCCGGACGGCCAGTCCGCACCCCAGTGGGCGAGGAAGAGGCCGGGCTGGTCCTTGACGCTGTGGACCTTGTCCTCGTAGGCGTTGTCCTCCAGGCCCTCCAGCTTGACCTTGAACCCGGCCTTGTTCAGGGCCTCCTGGACGGCGGTGGCGACGTCCGGGCCCGTCTCGAAGTTCGCGGCGGTGGAGTGGGTGAGGGTGATCTCCAGCCCGTCCGGGTGGCCGGCCTCCTTCAGCAGCGCCCTGGCCTTGTCCGCGTCGCCGGTCTTCCCCGCCGGGAAGTGGTCGTACGGGGTGTGGCCGAGCGGCTTCTGGTTCGGGAGGAAGGTCGTGGCCGGCTCGGCGAGCGAGGAGCCGCCGGCGGCGTTGACGACGCTGGTGCGGTTGATGGCGTAGGCGACGGCCCGGCGCACCTTCGGGTCGTCGAAGGGCTTCGACTCGGGGTTGAACGCCAGGTAATTGGTGTAAGCGAAGTGGCCGGTGCCGACCCGCGAGGCGAGCTTCTTGTCGTTGGTGACCTGGGCGAGTTCGGCCGGGCCGAGGTTGGTGTCGGTGGTCACCGCGGCGGCGTCGGCGCCGGAGCCGGTGGACAGCCGCTGGTTGATGACGGCCGAGGAGAGGCCGGAGCGGACGTCGATGGTGTCGGGGTAGGCGTGCCGCTCCTTGTCGGTCGCCTCCGACCAGTTGGGGTTGCGCTCCAGCAGCAGGTGCTCGCCGTCACCGGTGTTCTTGACGACCTTGTACGGGCCGGAGGACACGGGGTGTTCGGCGTACTTGGTGCCGGTGTCCTTCGCCTTGGGGACGGGCGCGAACTGGGTGGAGGTGGCCAGATAGGGGAAGTCGCCCTCGGACTTGCGGAGATGGAAGACGATGGTCTTCGCGTCCGGGGTCTCGATCGAGTCGAGCCCCTTCTTCTCCTTGTACGGGCCCTGGTAGCTCTCGCCGCCGATCAGCCAGTCGCGCAAGTAGGGCCCGCCGCCGGAGAGTTCGGCGGCGAAGGAGCGCTCGATGCCGTACTTGATGTCGGCACTGGTGATGGGCGAGCCGTCCTCGTACTTCAGGCCGTCCTTGAGCCGGTACGTCCACACCTTGGCGTCGTCACTGGGCTTGCCGGTGTCGGTGGCGAGGTCGGGGACGACCTTGGTGCCCTCGGCGCCGTCGGCGCGGTGGCGGGTGGTCAGCGTGCGGAAGACCAGCGAGGGGACGTTGCCGCCGCCGGAGGTGTAGAGCCGGGCGGGGTCGAACTGCTTCTGCGGCGCTCTGTTGAGGACGGTCAGCGTGCCGCCCTTCTTCGGCGCGCCGCCGGCCCCGTCGGCGCTCCCGGCGTCGCCGCCGCTGTCCTTGGGGCCGCAGGCCGCCGCTCCGGTGACGACGGCGACGACGAGGGCGGCCGCGGCGACGCGGCGGCGATGGGCGGACGAATGACGCATGGCGGGACATGCCTTTCGCGGGAGGCGGGGAGGAAGGGGGTCCAGGACAGGACGCACCCGCGGAAGGCGGTGGAAAAGGCGCGGCGCGCGGACCGCCCCCGGCGGACGCGGCGCACTGGTGCGGCGCGCGAGGAAAGCGCGGGGGGGAAAGGGGCGGTCTAGCGACAGTGGATGTCGGCGACGGCGTGCGCGGCCACACCGATCAGCGCCAGCTCGAAGCCGGCGTGCTCGTAGGTGTGGTGGTGGCGCGACATGCACAGCAGCCTGAACGAATTTTCGGCCACTGACAAAGGTGTCCCGAAATGAGAGACGAAATGTCTCACACTTCGGGAAATGATCAACGTCCAGGGTAGGGCCAGGGGTTGGCCTTGCAGGTCGTCCCGTCCTCCGCCCTGAGGAACTTGGTCTGCTGCATCATCACGGGCGCCAGCGCCCCGGACTTGGTGCAGGTCTCGTGGTTGTGCCCCAGGCGGTGGCCGACCTCGTGGTTGATGAGCATCTGCCGGTACTCGTGCATCCGGTCGCCGTAGGTCTCGGCCCCCTGCGCCCACCGGTAGGCGTTGATCATGACGCGGTCGGTGGCGGCCGAGTCGCAGGAGACGTTGTCCACGGTGGTGTCCAGATCCGACTTGGCGCACCAGCGCGCCGTCGTCGCCGGGCTGGCGAGGGTCACCACGAAGTCGGCGGGCCCGGAGGAGACGCGCTCGAAGGTGCGGGCGCCCCCGTGACCCCAGCTGCGGTCGTCGTTCAGGGTCCGGTGGACGGCGGTGGCGAAGAGCGCGCCGTCGAGCGGCAGCCCCTTCTCCACGTCAACGCGGAAGCGGAGGATCTCACCCTTTCCGGGGGCCTTGTCGTGCCCCGGGACGGCCGCGAACTCCCCCGACCCCTTCGCCCCCTTGTCCAGGGGGTACTTGCTCGCCATCTTCCGGTCGTACGTGGCCGGTGCCACGGCACCGCCGTTGGGCGTCGGCCGGCTGTCCGACCGGGAGGCGGCGTCCGCGCCGTGCCGCCGGTCCGCGTCCTGGGTACGGGCCTGCGCCTTGCTCTCCGTACCGTCCTCGACCTGGCCGGCCACGACCACGGCCAGCACGGCGGTCACCACCGCGGCGGCCACCCCGGTGACCGTCCGCACCGCGCCCCCGCCGGCCCGGTGCGCCCCGCCCGACGAGCCGCCGCGCCCGCCGCCGGACCGCCGGGCGACCTCGGCCCGGGCCGGGGCCGCCGGGGGGTCGGCGGGCGGCGGCCCCGCCTGCCGCCCGATGACGCCCCAGCCGATGGCGGGACCCCGGACCGCGGACCGGCCCACCGGCTCCCAGGGCTCGGTCCGGAGGGAACCCCGCGCCGCGGGACCGGGGACGACCGGGATCTCCCCGGTGGCCTCCCGTTCCGCCTGGGGGGCACGTGCGCTGTGTTTACCCACGGGGCGTGGCGCTCCGTTCCGACGTCGTGACGGTGTCCGCGAGGAGTTCGCGGACGGCACGGGCCACCGCGTCCGGGTCCTCCATCATCGCGACGTGACCCGACCCCAGCAGGGTCAGCAGCCGCGCGTCGCGGAACGCCCTGCCCGCCCGGCGGGCCATGCGGTACGAGACGAGGCGGTCGCGCGTTCCGTACACCAGCAGAGTAGGGGCAAGGACGCGCTCGGCCTGCCGCCACAGCGAATGCTGCCCGCCCAGGGTGTACGCGTCCACCACCCCGCGGGCCGAACGTGCCATCACATCCCAGAAATAAGGGAGCTCCAGCCTTCGCTCGTACTCCTCGACCGCCCGCGCGAACCCTTCCGGTGTCACTCGTTGGGGGTCCCCGTAGCAGAGGGCGAGCAGTTCACGCGTGCGCTGCTCCGGCGTCCACTCCCGGGTCAGCCAGGCGAAGAGCGGGACCATCCCGGGGACGGCCATCAGCGCGGTGGGCCACGCCGTGCGCTGCGGCCGCAGCTCGGGCAGGGCGGGCGAGACGAGGGTGAGGGTGCGCACCAGGTCCGGACGGACGGCCGCGACGCGGGTGGCGATGGCCCCGCCCATCGAGTTGCCGAAGAGGTGCACCGGTCCCCGGCCGCCCGCGTCGAGGTGGCGGATGACCACCCGCGCGTAGGCGGTGATGGAGTGGTCGCCGTCGTCCGGCGGAGGCGCGTCGCCGAAGCCGGGCAGGTCGACGGCCTCGCAGTCCAGGTCGTCCGCGAGCAGCTCCATCAGCGGCGACCAGTTCTGCGACGAGCCGCCGAGGCCGTGGACGAAGAGCGCGGGCTCGGCCCCCGGACCGGCCGGCGGCCGGTACCGCACGGTGAGCGTCGCCCCCGCCAGCGGCACCGTGCGCAGCCGCTCCCCCTCGCAGACCTGCGCGGACGACACGGGCGGCACCACGGGCACGGCGTGGGCGGCCGGCGACTCGGTCTCGGACATGCGGGCAATGTTACGAGACGATCACGCCGGAAACCCCTGTGGTGGCCGTCACAGATCGCCTGGCGGTACGGGGCCGCGTCTCCTAGGCTCGTAGGCAGGAACACGAGGGCGCTCATCCTGGATGCCACGGAGATGCAAGGGATGACGAAAGGGACTCGCATGCCTGTCGATCCGACCGACCCGGAGACCTTCGAGGAAGACGAGGACGGCACGGTCCAGCTCGACGTCGAGGCCCCCGAGGCGGACGCGGCCGAACAGCACGCCGACCTGGCCCCCCACCGCGACGAGGACCTGGCCGCCGACGACTCGGAGGCGAACGAGGCGGACCGCGCCGAGCAGGCCCGGGTCGTGGAGCTGGACGAGGACGACTACCGATGACGGACGGCCCCGGCGGCAGCGGACGCGCCGGGTCTGTGGGAATTGTCTGATTTTTGTGGGCTTCCCACAGCGTCCACCGCGTGAAATTCTCCGCTCCGGCCACGCACGGCCCGGTTACCCAAAAGTACGATGGCGGACGCGGTGCACACCGTGCAGGAACACAACATGGGAGGCGGCGTGACAGCCATCGAGCAGACCGAGGCGCGCCCGCGGGGCACGCGCCTGCCGCGCCGAGCCCGACGCAATCAGCTCCTGGGCGCCGCCCAGGAGGTCTTCGTCGCGCAGGGGTACCACGCGGCGGCCATGGACGACATCGCCGAGCGCGCCGGCGTCAGCAAGCCGGTGCTCTACCAGCACTTCCCCGGCAAGCTCGACCTCTACCTGGCCCTGCTGGAGCAGCACTGCGACAACCTGCTCCAGGCGGTGCGCACGGCGCTGGCGTCCACGTCGGACAACAAGCTGCGCGTGGCCGCCACGATGGACGCCTACTTCGCCTACGTCGAGGACGAGGGCGGCGCCTTCCGCCTGGTCTTCGAGTCCGACCTGACCAACGAGCCCGCGGTGCGCGAGCGCGTCGACCGGGTCTCGCTGGCCTGCGCCGAGGCGATCAGCGAGGTCATCGCCGAGGACACCGGCCTGGCCAAGGAGGAGGCCATGCTGCTGGCCGTCGGGCTGGGCGGCGTCTCCCAGGTCGTCGCCCGCTACTGGCTCTCCAGTGGCAGCACCGTCCCGCGCGGCACGGCCGTCCAGCTGCTGACCTCGCTGGCGTGGCGGGGCATCGCGGGCTTCCCGAAGAACGGCGCCGAGCACTGACCGCGGCCCCGGCCTGTTCGCTGCGAGCGTGTACGGCCGGGGCCCGGCGGGCCGGGGCAGCGGGCTAATGTGTGGACGTACCGCGCGGCCCGTCCGCGCATCCCTCCCCCGGGGTCACACCGTGGGGGACCGCACACCTTCGGAGGGACAGTAGCCGTGGAGGTCAAGATCGGCGTGCAGCACGCGCCCCGCGAGATCGTTCTGGAGAGCGGTCAGTCCGCCGAGGAGGTCGAGCGCGCGGTCGCCGACGCGCTCGCCGGCAAGGCGCAGCTGCTCAGCCTGGCGGATGAGCACGGCCGCAAGGTCCTCGTCCCGGCCGACCGGCTGGCCTACGTGGAGATCGGCCAGCCCACCGTCCGACGGGTCGGCTTCAGCACGCTCTGAGCGACAGCCCGGCCCGAGCGGTCGGCGACCACGGAAGGGCCCCGGTGCACAGCGCACCGGGGCCCTCCGCATGTCCGCCCGCACGGGCGCACGTGGGCCGTCGACTCCGGTTGCCGGACGGTGACTTCGGTGACCGGACCGTCGAGCGGAGCAGGGTTGCCCGGGGTGGTCAAGGGGTAAGACCGCTACGACCGTTTTGCACCTGCTGCCGGTCCGCGGTACGGGAGGGAAAACCGACATGATCCTCTGGGAAGCGCTGGGCTCGGTGCTCATCGGCCTCGCCGTCTCCTACGGAGCCCTGCGCTGGCTGCCCGCCCGTCTCGGACGGTTCGGCTCCCGGAAGCTCACCCTGGGCACGGGCCCGGTGGCCGCCCTCTTCGGCGCCCTCCTGGCGCACTCGGTCCTGGGCCCCGGTCATGTCGCCGGGACCCTGGCGGCGGCGCTGGTGGTGGCCGTCGCCCTGCTCTCCCTGCTGCTGCGTCCCGGGCGTCCCGCGGGGCGGCCCCGCCGCTCAGCCGCGGCCTGAGGCGGACCCCGACGGGGCCCCGGTGATACGGCGTGCGCCGCCCGCGCGGGTCAGGCGGCCAGCCCCAGCGCGGCCATCCGCTTGGTGTGCGCCTCGGTGATGCGCGAGAACATCTTCCCGACCTCCGCCAGGTCGAAGCCGTCGGCCACCCCGCCCACGAGCATCGTCGACAGGGCGTCCCGGTCGGCGACCACGCGCTGCGCCTGCGAGAGCGCCTCGCCCATCAGCCGCCGCGCCCACAGCGCCAGCCGCCCGCCGACCCGCGGGTCCGCCTCGATGGCGGCCCGGACCTTCTCGACCGCGAACGTCGCGTGGCCGGTGTCGTCGAGGACGGTGAGCACCAGGGCCCGGGTGTCGGAGTCCAGCCGTGCCGCCACCTCCCGGTAGAAGTCGCTGGCGATCGAGTCGCCCACGTACGCCTTGACCAGGCCCTCCAGCCAGTCGGAGGGGGCGGTCTGGCGGTGGAACTCGTCGAGCGGCGCCGCGAAGGGCTCCATGGCCCCGGTCGGCTCGGCGTCGACCGCAGCCAGCCGGTCGCGCAGCCGCTCGAAGTGCTGGAACTCCGCGGCCGCCATCTTGGCCAGCTCTGCCTTGTCGCCCAGCGTGGGCGCCAGCTTGGCGTCCTCCGCGAGCCGTTCGAAGGCGGCCAGCTCGCCGTAGGCGAGGGCGCCGAGCAGGTCCACGACCGCGGCGCGGTAGCGGGGGTCGGCGGACGCCTGCGCCCAGTCCTGGGCGGCGATTCCGGTGGGTTCTTCGGCAGGACCTTCTGCGGCCGCTGCGGCCTTGTCGGACGTCTCCATGAACGGAACCATAGCCCGCCGTGGCGCGGACGGAAGGGCCTGGTCAGCCACTCGTCCGACGCCCTCGGGACGAACGGCCCGGGCACATGTGCGCGTTTCCGGGGTAGAGTGCTATACGGCCCGCCGCGCATTCGGCAGGCCGTATCCATGCCGGTTCCTCCGGGAGCGAGTCCCCGGAGCGCCAGCGGATGCCCGGTCGGTGGCCCGATCGGCTTCCACAAAACCGACCGCCCTCCCCGCGGTGCGTACGAGACGTACGCAGACCAGGAGGGATCCGCTCGCGGCACGTGTGCCCGCGCGAAGGCAGTGGTCCCGCGCCATCCCCGGCCCCCGGCCGGAGAGTACTCCGGCGCGGTACGTACGGACTCCTCGTACGACCCCCTTCGCCGCTACGCGCCGCGTCTCACAGAAGAGGCAGCACCCTGAATACCCCGGACACTTCCGAGAACCGCACCACCTTCCGAGAACTCGGCATCCTCCCCGAGACCGCCGAGGCCCTCGAGGCCGTCGGCATCGTCCACCCCTTCCCGATCCAGGAGATGACCCTCCCGGTCGCCCTCTCCGGCTCCGACGTGATCGGCCAGGCCAAGACCGGCACGGGCAAGACCCTCGGCTTCGGCCTCCCCCTGCTGGAGCGCGTCGTCGTCCCCGCCGACGTCGAGGCGGGCCGGGCGAAGCCCGGACAGCTGACCGACGCCCCGCAGGCGCTGATCGTCGTCCCCACCCGCGAGCTGTGCCAGCAGGTCACCAACGACCTGCTCACCGCCGGCAAGGTGCGCAACGTGCGCGTCCAGGCGATCTACGGCGGCCGCGCGTACGAACCGCAGGTCGAGGCGCTGAAGGCGGGCTGCGACGTCGTCGTCGGCACCCCCGGCCGACTGCTCGACCTGGCGGGCCAGAAGAAGCTCAGCCTGGCGAACGTCAAGGCGCTGGTGCTCGACGAGGCCGACGAGATGCTCGACCTGGGCTTCCTGCCCGACGTCGAGCGCATCATCACCATGCTGCCCGCCAAGCGGCAGACGATGCTCTTCTCGGCGACCATGCCGGGCGCGGTCATCTCGCTCGCGCGCCGCTACATGGACCGGCCCACGCACATCCGCGCCACCTCGCCGAACGACGAGGGCCAGACCCACGCCAACATCGCGCAGCACGTCTTCCGCGCCCACTCCATGGACAAGCCGGAGATGGTCGCCCGGATGCTGCAGGCCGAGGGCCGCGACCGCGCGATGGTCTTCTGCCGGACGAAGCGGACGGCCGCCGACATCGCCGACCAGCTGGCCCGCCGCGGCTTCGCCTCCGGCGCGGTCCACGGCGACCTCGGCCAGGGCGCCCGCGAGCAGGCGCTGCGCGCCTTCCGCAACGGCAAGATCGACGTGCTGGTCTGCACCGACGTCGCCGCGCGCGGCATCGACGTCGACAACGTCACGCACGTCGTCAACTACCAGTCCCCCGAGGACGAGAAGACCTACCTGCACCGCATCGGCCGCACCGGCCGCGCGGGCAAGTCCGGCACCGCCGTCACGCTGGTCGACTGGGACGACATCCCGCGCTGGAAGCTCATCAACAAGGCGCTGGACCTCGACTTCGACGAGCCCGAGGAGACGTACTCCACCTCGCAGCACCTGTACGAGGCGCTGGGCATCCCCGCCGGGACGAAGGGCGTCCTGCCCCGCTCCGAGCGGACGCGCGCCGGGCTCGCGGCCGAGGAGATCGAGGACCTCGGCGAGACGGGCGGCCGCGGGGCGGGCCGGGGCCGTGGCCCCAAGGCCGCTCCGGCCGCCGAGTCCGAGAGCCGTCCGGAGCGGACGCGGACGCCGCGTCAGCGGCGCCGGACGCGCGGGGGCACGGAACTGGACGCCGCCGCGACCACCCCGGCGCCGGCGCCGACGCCGGTTGCCGACGAGGCTCCGGCCGTCGCCGCCGTCGAAACGACCGCTCCCGAGACCCCGGCCCGTCCGCGTCGCCGGCGGCGGACGCGGAGCTCGGCCGCCGCGCCCGTGACCGCTTCGGTCCAGGCCCCGGTCGCCCCCGTCGCCACGGAGGCTCCGGCCCCGGCTCCCGTCGAGGCCCCGGCCCCGGCCGCCGCTCCGGTGAAGACCCCCGAGCCCAAGGCTCCGGCGGCTCCGCGCCGCCGTGCCGCCGCGGTGCCGGTCCAGGCCCCGCCTGCCCGCCGGGCACCGGTGCGCCGGGTCGCGGCGCCGGTGGAGCCGGTGGCCGAGGTGGGCTTCGAGACGGTGGAGGCCGCCATCCTGCGGCAGGCCGCCGCGGCTGCGGCAGCGGCCGCCACCAAGGTGACCGAGCCCGCCGCGCCGGCCGAGCCGGTGAAGGCCGAGGCCGAGCCGAAGCGCCGCCGCGCCGTCCGGAAGGCCACCGCGCCCGCGCCGGTGGAGGCCGTCGAGGCCGCTGTTGAGGCCACGGCTGTGGCGGAGCCGGTGAAGGCGGAGGAGAAGCCGAAGCGTCGCCGCGTCGTCCGCAAGGCCACCACGACGGTCGAGACCGCCGAGGCCGTCGAGACCGTCAAGGCCCCTGAGCCCGTCGAGACCCTGGTGGTCCCGGAGGCCGAGGAGAAGCCGAAGCGTCGCCGCGTGGTCCGCAAGGCCACCACGTCGGCCGAGGTCGCCGAGGCGCCCGAGGCCGTCGAGGAGAAGCCGAAGCGGACCCGCACGGCCAAGAAGACCGCTGCTGCCGAGGGCGAGGCCGCCGAGGCCGAGCCCAAGCGGACCCGCACGGTCAAGAAGGCGGCCGCCGCCGAAGGCATCGAAGGCGAGGCCGCCGAGGTCAAGCCGAAGCGGACGCGGACCGCGAAGAAGGCCGTCGCCGCCGTGGAGGCCGTGGACGCCGCCGAGGCGGAGGCCGAGGAGAAGCCGAAGCGCCGCCGCGTCGTCAAGAAGGCCGTCGCCGCCGAGGCCGTCGAGCCGGCGGCCGAGCCGGTGGAGGCCGAGGCCAAGCCGAAGCGGCGCCGGGTGGTGCGGAAGACCGCGGCGCCGGTGGAGGCCGAGGTCACGGCGTAGGGGTTCCCCGACCCCGCCCTTTCTCCCCCGACAACGCGGCTGCGCCGCGTTCGTCCTCAAACGCCGGACGGGCTGAATGATCAGCCCGTCCGGCGTTTGAGGACTTCGCCCGAAGGGCGAATGGGGTCCGGGGTCTCCCCGGGAAACGGAGAAAGGGCGGGCCAGGGGCAACAATCCCCCGCCCCCGGCCGCTACGCCGCGAAACCCCCGTCCACCGCCACCGCCGCCCCCGTCACATACCCCGCCCCCGGCCCCGCCAGATACGCCACCGCATCCGCGACCTCCGACGGACGGCCGTAGCGGCCGACGGCCGTCAGCGCCGCCTGGACCGGCGCGGATTCGCCGTCCGCCGGGTTCATGTCCGTGTCGATCGGCCCGGGATGGACGAGATTGGCCGTGACTCCCGCCGGACCCAGCTCGCGCGCCAGCGCCTTCGTGAGGCCGACGAGGGCCGCCTTGCTGGTGGCGTAGAGCGTTCCGCCGGGGAACGCGGCCCGCTCGGCCATGCAGCTGCCGATCGTGATGACGCGGCCGCCCTCGCCGAGATGGGCCACGGCCGCCTGGGTCACCAGATAGACGCCGCGGATGTTGACCGCGATGACGTGGTCGACGTCCGCGAGGGACATGTCCCCGATCGGCCCCAGCGCCCCCGCCCCCGCGTTGTTGACGAGAACGTCGAGCCGTCCGAATTCCGAGACGGCCGTCTCGACGGCCGACCGCGCCGCCTCCGCGGACGCCGCGTCGGCCCGTACCGCCAGGACCCGCCGCCCCAGCGCCTTCACCTCCGCGACGACGTCCGCCGCGGCCGCCTCGTCCGACCGGTACGTGAAGGCGACGTCCGCGCCGTCGGCCGCGAGCCGGCGGACGACGGCCCGTCCGATGCCCCGGCTGCCGCCGGTGACCAGGGCGACCTTGCCGTTCATGTGTGCTGTGCTGCTGCTGTCGTTCATGCTTCGATCCTGCTCGGCACCGCCGCCCGGCGCTGGCGGCGATCGGACACCGCGTTAGCCTCGGCACATGAGCAGGCCGCCCTTCCTCACCTTGCCCCCGTGCGCGCAGGCGTACCGTCTCACCACCGCCCGCGGGGAGTTCGCCGTCCACGACGCACAGCCGGAGGGCGGGGGCCGCCCGCGCGGCGCCGTGCTGCTGGTCCCGGGATTCACCGGCAGCAAGGAGGACTTCATCGCCCTGCTGGAGCCCCTGGCGCGGGCCGGGGTACGGGCCGTGGCCGTGGACGGCCGGGGGCAGTACGAGAGCCCCGGCCCGGACGACGAACACGCCTACGCCCTCGACGAGTTGGCGCTGGATGTGCTCGCGCAGGCGGAGGCCCTCGGCGAGCACGGCCCGGTGCACCTGCTCGGCCATTCCTTCGGCGGCCTGGTCGCCCGCGCGGCCGTGCTCGCCGACGCCCGGCCGTTCCGCTCGCTCACCCTGATGAGCAGCGGTCCCGCGGCGGTCGCCGCCGAACAGCGCGACCGCACAAGGCTGCTGATCCACGCCCTCACGGAGCTGAAGCTCGACATGGCGGGCGTGTGGCGGGAAAAGGCGCGCCTGGACGGCCCGGAGGCGGCGGACGACGCGTTCCACCGCCGCCGCTGGATGGGCACGAATCCGGCCCAACTGGTAGGTGCGGGCCGACAGTTGGTCGAGACCGCCGACCGGACCGCGGAACTCGCCCGCACGGCGCTGCCCAAGCACGTCCTGTCCGGCGAGGAGGACTACGCCTGGCCGGTGCCGGAGATGGACGCGATGGCCGCCGCGCTCGGCGCCCGCCGCACCGTGATCGCGGGCGCGGGCCACTCCCCCGCCGCCGAGCGCCCCGGGCCGACGGCCGACGCGCTGCTCGCCCTCTGGGACGCGGTCAGTCCGGCGGACCCGACGTCACGGTGAAGATGCCGCCCTCCGCGTCGCACAGCGTGGCCTCGTGGCCGACCACGGACAGGCCCGGCTCGGCGGCCACCGAGCCGCCGGCCAGGAGGGCCGCCTCGACCGCCTTCTCGACGTTGTCGACGCGGAAGTAGACGTGCCAGCGCGGCCGGACCTTGGGGTCGGGGGCCGCCTCGACGCCGCCGCCGCGCAGGCAGGCCACCGTGTGCCCGGCGACGCTCACCAGCACCACGTCGTCCTCGTAGCGCACGTCGGTCTCCTGGCTCTGGTCCCACAGGAAGATCCCGCTGTAGAACAGCGCGGCGTCGAAGCAGTCGCGGGTGCGCAGCTCCAGCCAGGCGGGGGCGACGCCGTGGCCGATCCGCCAGTCGCGCAGGACCCGGCCCTCCCAGAAGCCGAAGACCGCCCCGGCCGGGTCGGCCGCCAGGGCGGCGCGGCCGGGGCCGAAGGCGAGCGGGCCCACCGCGACGGTGCCGCCGCGCTCGCGTACCCGCGAGGCGACCGCGTCGGCGTCGTCCACAGCGAAGTAGCAGGTCCAGGAGACGGGCACGCCCATCGTGCGGACGACGTTGCCGAGGCCGGCGACGGCGCGGCCGCCGGAGATCGCCACGCAGAAGTCCTCGCCGAGCGAGCCGGGCCGGAAGGTCCAGCCGAGCACCGCGCCGTAGAACTTCTGGGCCGCGGTGAGGTCGGAGGTCTGCAGGCTCACCCAGCAGGGCGTGCCCGGCCGCGCGTGCTCGGTAGCGGCCATGGCCGATCGCCTCGATTCTGTCGTGTGGCGGTGTGCTGCCCCGGCGGCGGTGGGCAGGGCCGGAGCACACGGAGCCCGGCCCACCCGTAGCCAGGGAACCGCATCCGGCTCAGAACTGCATCCGCAGGTGGTCCCAGAAGCCGTCCCGCACGGCGCGGCGCAGATCGGCGTGGCCGCGCAGGGAGAGGCCGAGGAGTCCCTCCGCCTCGACGAGCAGTTCCTGGTCGACCGCGCCGGGCAGATAGGGGTGGCCGGGCAGCAGGTCGGCCAGGGTGTCCCGGCCGCGGGCGCCCAGCCACTGGGCGGCGACCCGGGCGCCGACGAAGCGGACGTCCTCGCGGCCGGGGACGGGCCCGCGGTGCGGGGCGGGCTCGGCGAGCGGCTCGTAGGCCGCGCGCCGGCTGACGTAGGGCTTGCAGAATTCGAGGTCGAAGGTGCGCTGGCTGTCCACCTCCCACAGCAGCGGCTCCGCCTGGTTGCGCCCGCCCACGGCCTCGATGCCCCAGAGGTGGATGCGGGCGCCGTAGCCCTGGGCGGCCTCGACGGCGGAGACCAGGTCCTCGTCGCCGCCGATGAGGACGGCGTCGCTGATGGCGCGGTGCCGGGCGAGGGACTCCAGGTCGGTACGGATGAGGGAGTCGACGCCCTTCTGCTGGTTGTTGGCGTTGAGGTTGCCGAGCCGGACCTTGACGTCGGGGAGTTCGGCGATGCCCTGCTGCTCGGCGGTGTGGATGCGGCGGCGCGCCCCGTCGTACCAGTAGACGCGGAGCAGCCGGCTGTCGGGGAAGATCGTGCGGGCCTTGTCGATGAACGCCTCGATCAACCCCTCGGCGTCGAGTTCGAAGGCGCGCCGGTCCTCGGTGCCGGCGACCAGGCGGCCGGCGGCGGCGTAGACGTAGCCCGCGTCCGCGAAGACGGCGTGGGTGGAGGGCCGGGTGGCGACCTCGGCGAGGACGCGGGTCAGCAGGGCGTTGGTGCGTTCGATGCCCGCGACGACCGTGGCGAGGTCGGGGCTCTCGGGCTTGGCTTCAGGCAGGTCAGGCAGGTGGTGCGGGTCATTCATGGGGGGCTCGCTCATCCGCTGGTCACGTGGTGGGGGGACGTCCGGCTGCCGGTCGTTCGCCGGTGACTTGTTAGTCAGGTTAAAAATTTCCTTAGCGTAGGGAATGTTTGACGTAGGCACCTCGTTGGACATTCTGTGGAACGCGCCGCAGTGTCGCGGCGCGTCCTTACGCTCTGTGAAGTTCTCCTCAGGAGGATCGGACGAAGGGAGAAGCCGTGCGCTTCGAGATCATGCGCCTGGACGACATCGACGGCGCCGCCGTCGACAGCACCGTCGTGGACGCCGCCTCCGTCAACCGGATCGTGCAGCAGGCCGCTTCGGTAGGCCAGCGCCTCTACATCCGTCCTGCCGACGCCGCGACCCGGTGACGCGCTAAAGGGTACGCATGCGCGGCCGCGGCCGGATGCGGAACGCCCCCGTACGGAAAGGCCGTACGGGGGCGCTTCGCGTCCGCGGCCGGGCCGCGGTCACATATGGGTCACTTGTGCGTGATCACCTGCGTGATGCCGTTGATGATCTGCTGCACGGCGAGCGCGGAGAGCATCATGCCCGCGAGCCGGGTGACCAGCACCACCCCGCCGTCCTTGATGACCTTGATGATCAGCAGCGAATAACGCATCACCAGCCACAGCACGAGGTGCATGGCGGCGATCGCGCACCACACCGACACCTGCGCGGTCACCGAGTCCGCGCGCTGCACCGCGAGGATCACCGAGACGATCGCACCGGGGCCGGCCAGCAGCGGCATGCCGAGCGGGACGAGCGCGACATTGACGTCCTTGGTCTGCTTCGGCTCCTCGGACTTGCCGGTGAGCAGGTCGAGCGCGATCAGCAGCAGGAGCAGCCCGCCCGCGATCATCAGCGCCGGAGTGGTGATGTGCAGGTAGTCCAGGATCTGCCGGCCGCAGAGGCCGAAGACGGCGATGACGCCGAACGCGACGGCGGCCGCCTGCCAGGCCATGCGCCGCTGAACCTTGGCGGGGCGGCCCGAGGTCAGGGCGAGGAAGATCGGCGTGATGCCGGGCGGATCCATGATCACGAAAAGGGTGAGGAAGAGGGATCCGAAGACAGCGAAGTCGAACACGGTAGGGCCTTGCGTGTGGTGCCGGGCGGGCAGGGAGGAAGCGGGGAAGGGAGGAAGAACGAGGAGCGCGCCGTACGGCGCACGGAGGCGCGCGGATGCACGGACACCATCAGGGGTGCCCGGCCCGCGCGGGTCGCCTCGCGAAGGGGTGCGGGATCAGCCGCCCGCGCCCGGAACGGGGAACGCGCCCGTCGCGCGGCGCGTGATCTCCCCGTAGATCTCCGGGTCGGTGGTGAACTCGCCGAGTTCACAGGTCTTGTTGCGGCCGTGGTAGTCGCTGGAACCCGTGGTCAGCAGACCGAGGTCGGCGGCGAGACCGCGCAGCCGGGCGCGGGTGGGACCGTCGTGGTCCATGTGGTCGACCTCGACGCCGTCCAGGCCGGCCGCGGCCAGCTCGGCTATCGCGCCCTCGGGCAGGACCACGCCGCGCTTGACAGCCATGGGGTGCGCGAGCACCGTGACCCCGCCGGCGGCCTTGACCAGCCGGACGGCCTCGAACGGGTCGAACTCGTGCTTCTCGACGTACGCGCGGCCGCCGCTGCCCAGCCACTCGGGCGTGAAGGCGTCCGAGACCGAGGCGATCACGCCCAGTTCGACCATGACGGTGGCCACGTGCGGCCGGCCGACGGCCCCACCGCGGGCCAGCTCGGCGACCCGCTCCCAGGTGACCGGCACGCCGAGCTCGCGCAGCCGCGCGACCATGGCGCGGGCCCGGGGCTCGCGGCCGTCGCGGACGAGCTCGCGCTCACGGGCGAACTCCGGCTCCGCCGGGTCGAAGAGGTAGGCCAGCAGGTGCACGCCCACGCCGCCCAGCCGGCAGGAGAGTTCGGCGCCGGTGACGAGGGTGAGGCCCGGCGGCAGTGCCGCGATCGCCTCCGCGTGCCCGCCGGTGCCGTCGTGGTCGGTCAGCGCGACGACGTCCAGGCCCGCGGCGGCCGCGTTGCGGACCAGCTCGGCGGGGGTGTCCGTACCGTCGGAGGCCATGGAGTGGGTGTGCAGGTCGATGCGCACGACACGGGCCTCCCAGCACTGAACGACGACGGGATCGGACGGGACCGGTTCAGGATAACGGTCGCCCGCGGACGCTCCCGCGCGGTCAGGGCGAGACGATCCGCGGGGAGAGCGCCCCGCAGGGCACCAGGTCCACCTCGGCGCCCGCGTCCCGGAGATCGGTGATGACCAGCTCGTCGTACATCAGCAGGCTCGACGGCTCGGGCCAGACGACGGCCCACAGCCACAGCCCCCGCGCCTCGCCCGCGAAGACCGCCCGGTCGCCCGGCACCCCTTCTACGTGCCACAGGGGAGTGGGCCGCCCGGACGCGACGACCTTGGCGTGCGGGGCGCGGTCGACGCTCATCAGGCGGCCGGGATCCGGGCCGTCGATGCCCGCGTACCGCGCGCCCAGCCCCACCCCCAGCTCCTCGGCGATCAGCAGCAGCTCGCCCGGGCCGCCCAGCGGGCCGGGCCCCGAGCAGGCGACGGCGGTGGCGCGGCCCCCGTTGCGGTCGTCCCCGGCGCAGACGACTCCGGTGAACAGCCATCCGACCGGCAGCGGCCAGGGCATCCAGACGGGCACCCGGGAGCGGTTGACGACGACGGCGAGCGCCTCGACGCTCGGCGGGACCACGGGCTGGAGAGGGTGCACCGTTCCGTGCGCAGCGCACTGCCAGGAGTCGGCGAAGAGACCGGGCGCTCGCACCCGGCCACCGCACTTCGGGCAACTGGGTTCGCCCCTCATAACTTCCAACGGTCCTCCGCGGCCGCCGCCGCGTCAAGGACGATCACCCGTCCGGAGGGCCGGGTGCGCGGGCCCTCCGGCCCGTGCGTCCCTCGGGCCCGGTCTCACCCCAGCGGCACGCCTCCGCGCAGCGGATCGCGCAGGTCCGTACCGTGCCGCAGCCAGCGCTCCTCCAGCGCGGCCGCGCCCTGGACCCGTTTCCACGCCGCCTCGTTGGGCGTCATGGGCAGCAACGGGAGGAAGCGCACCGGGTCCATCGGGGCGTCCAGTTCCAGGTCCTCGACCAGCCCGCCGGGCTCCGCGACGAGGACGGAGGTGAACGGGGCGCCCGGCCACAGCGGCTCACCGGTGTCGAGCGAGGCGCCGGGCGCCACGACGAGGCCCTCGACCTGGGGCGAGGCGGCCAGTACGGCGAGGGGGCGCAGGACCTTGTCGGTGTCGGCGCGGCCGGGGCGGACGGTGAGGACGAGTTCGGCCCTCGGGCCGCGCACCGGGTCCGCCAGGGGTGCCGTCGGATCGGCCATGGGCTGGGCGGACATGCCGAGGGTGACGTAACGCACCACGGCTTCCCCGCTGTTGCCCTCTCCCGGAGCGGCTCCGGGACCGGTGAAGCGCAGGACCTCGATGCGGTCGGCGCCGAGGAAGGTCACCGCGGCGCGTGCGTCCGGCTTCCCGAAGGTGGTGTGCAGCCTGGCCTCGACCAGAGCGAGAACGTCCGACATGCGCCCGAGCATAGAACGTGTATCGAACAGGCAAAGCGGGGGCTTGACGTGTCGGGCGGCTGCTAGCCTTGGCCTCTGGTCAGGGAGTTACGTCCGTCCCTCAGCGGGGACCGGCCGGAGGAGGTGGGGCTGCGGTGGATCCTAGTCGACCGTGCAGTACCGACAGTTCCCCCGTTCCTCCGCTCCGGACGCGCGCTTTGTGAACTAGAAGCGAGTCTTTCGACCCGCCGGCCTCCTCGCCGGCCTCCCGGAAGTCCTTCCGCGCCCGCGGCACTTGACGGGGGAGCGCTGCCCTCACGCCCTCCTGCAAAGCCCTCTGCGAGTTCTCCGCGAACTGCCGCCAGCCCACGCACCGCACGGAGCGCGGCCCGCCGCATGGACGTCCGTCCGCCTGCCCCGGCGACAGGCGTGTACGTCCCCGTCGCGGACCGCGGTGCCGTGCGTCCCGGCCGGCGGCGGCCCGTGAATGGAGCCAGTCATGTCGATGATCCGTGACCTGCGTGCCGCCGTCCGCCCCGCCCTGCGCAAGGGCGGGACCCCGTACGAGCCGTACGCGTGCGACGACACCACCCGCGACCCGTCCGCCAGCAGCGCGGTCGTGGACTGCGCCGTCTACCACGAAGGACGGCGGGTGAGCTCGCCGTGCGGGCCGGCGGAGGCGATGCGACGGGTGCGCGCCGAGGGCGGGTTCGCCTGGATCGGGCTGCACGAGCCCACGGAGCAGGAGTTCGCAGGCATCGCCCGGGAGTTCGGGCTGCACCCGCTGGCCGTGGAGGACGCGGTCCACGCCCACCAGCGGCCCAAGCTGGAGCGCTACGACGACACGCTGTTCACGGTCTTCAAGACCATCCACTATGTCGAGCACGCCGAACTCACCGCCACCAGCGAGGTGGTGGAGACCGGCGAGGTGATGTGCTTCACCGGCGAGGACTTCATCATCACCGTCCGGCACGGCGGCCAGGGCTCGCTGCGCGCCCTGCGGCACCGGCTCCAGGAGGACCCGCAGCTGCTGGCCAAGGGCCCCTCGGCCGTGCTGCACGCCATCGCCGACCAGGTCGTGGACGGCTACATAGCGGTCGCCGACGCCGTGCAGGACGACATCGACGAGGTGGAGATCGACGTCTTCTCCGCCCCGAGCAAGGGCGGCTCCCGCCGGGGCGGCGACGCGGGCCGCATCTACCAGCTCAAGCGGGAAGTGCTGGAGTTCAAGCGGGCGGTGACGCCACTGATGCGGCCGATGCAGCTGCTCAGCGAGCGGCCGATGCGGCTGGTGGACCCGGACATCCAGAAGTACTTCCGGGACGTCGCCGACCACCTCGCCCGGGTGCACGAGCAGGTGGTCGCCTTCGACGACCTGCTCAACTCGATCCTCCAGGCCAACCTCGCCCAGGCATCCGTGGCGCAGAACGAGGACATGCGCAAGATCACCTCCTGGGCGGCGATCTTCGCCGTGCCCACGATGATCGCGGGGATCTACGGCATGAACTTCAAGTACATGCCGGAGCTGGGGTGGAAGTACGGCTACCCCACGGTCATGGTCATCACGGTCGCGATCTGTGTGACCATCCACCGCGGCTTCAAGAGGAACGGCTGGCTGTAGCGGGCTCCGTCCGTCTGCGGTCGGCGAGGATCACCAGGGCCAGGCCCCCGAGGATCACCGCCAGCGCGGGATACGCCGCCGCGGGCGGCGTCTGCCCCAGCCAGAGCGCGGCTATCAGCGCGGCGCCCGGGGTCTCCAGCAGGATCGCCGTCGAGGTCACGGACGGGCCCAGGCTCTTGACCACCCGGTTGATCAGGGAGTGGCCGAGCAGCTGCGCGGTGGCCGTCAGCAGCACGAGCTTGCCCCAGGTGCCCCCGTCGTACCCCGCGAGGGAGGCGCCGGACACCAGACACGCGACGAGCAGCAGCACCGTGGTGGTCGAGTAGCAGATGTAGGTGTACGCGACGGTGCCCACCGTCCGGCGCACCTCCGCACCCAGCAGGACGTACCCGGCGGCCGCCATGCCGCCTATCAGCGCGAGGGCGTCGCCCGCCAGGGCGCGCGGCGAGCCGGAGAGGTCGACGCCGGTCAGGATCACCACGCCGAGGAAGGCGAGGGCGGTGCCCGCCCAGACCAGACCCGGCTGGCGGCGGCCGCCGAGCCGCATCAGGACGACCGTCCATATCGGGGTGGTGGTGACCAGCGCCGTCGAGGACGCCACCGAGGTCATGGAGAGACTCGGCAGCCACACCCCGAAGTGCACGGCGAGCAGCGCCCCGCTGGCCACCGCGAGCAGCGCGGCCCGGCGGCCGACCGCCCGCAGCTCCGCGCGGTGGCGCAGCAGGACGAGCGGGGTGAGCGCGCCCACCGCCATGGCGTTCCGCCAGAAGGCGATGGCGAGCGCGGGGGCGGCGGTCATGGAGGCGATCAGCGGTGCGGAGAGGGCGATCCCGGACACGGCGACCAGCAGCAGCGCGAGGTCGAGGCGGGCGCCGGCGGGACCGGCGGCGGCCAGGGCCGCTCCTCGTCGCTGCGTCTGGTGGGTACGGACATCGCTCACCGCTCCAGCCTAGGCCCAAGGGTGGCTCTGCGTAACCGCGATGACGGGCGCATGGGCGGACGCACCGGCGCGTGCCCC
>NZ_BAAAXZ010000017.1:0-21591 GCF_039535865.1 Streptomyces thioluteus | reverse complement strand
GTGCCGCGCGGGCTCGTCGGTGCGGCACCGGCTGACGCCGCTGGGCCGGGCGTTGCTCGACGGCGTCCCCGGCTAGTCCCCTGGTCCCCGGCTGGTACGGATTACTCGGGGAGGCCGACGGCGACCGGGTTGCGCGGGGTCCCGCCGAGCAGCACGGCGCCGGAGGACTGGAGGATCTGGTCCTGGACGGTGGCGTGCTGGCACATGGTGTAGAGGTCGCGCAGGTGCCGGTCGAGCGGCGACGGGCGGTACACCGCCGACGTGGTCACCAGGTCGAAGAGCCGGCCGACGAGGCCGCGGACGGTGCGGAAGGCGTTGACACGGGCCAGCGCCGCCGACACCCGGTCGTCGGGGGGGTGAGTTCCTCGCCGCGGTGTGAGGATTGGTCCCACTGGCGCTCCAGCGTGCCGTAGACGGCGTGCCGGGCGTGCGCAGCAGCTCCATCTCGAGCCTGGGCGACGGCCATCTGGACGCGGTAACTCGTCCCGCCAGGGGGTGCGGCTCTGGCCGTCGACGCGGGGTCGCGGCCATGGTCCGGACGTGGTCGAGGGCGGCCCGTCCGACGCTCGAGGGCGACGCCGGGCATGGTGCGCAGGATCGCGTCGGGCTCGGCCTCGGGGCTCGGTACGACGGGGTTGGCGAAGACTGAAGGTGTGCTCCTCGGGAACGAAGATCCCGTCGGCCGCGTTAGTCCCGACTGCCGCTGCCCGCCAGCCCGGTGCTGTGCCAGGTGTCGATGACCTCGAACTGCTCGGGCGGCCCACGACGATGCGCCAGTGGGCGCGGCCGCCGCGCGGGGTCGGGTTGCGCTCCGGCATTGCCGTCGGCGTCGAAGACGAGGACGCCGGCGATGACGCGGTCGGCCGTGGTGATGGCGCTGCCGAACTGCCAGCGGCCGGTGACCTTGAAGCCGCCGGGGACGCGCTCGGCGCGGCGCGCGGCGGGATCGCCCCCGCGGTGATCATGTCGAGTTCGGGGAACAGCTCGCGGGCCGCGTCCTCGGCGAGGTACGCGGCGAAGACCCCGCTGTCCATCCCGACCATGGCGCACCAGGCGGCGGAGGACGTCACCGGTGGGCGAGGGCCTCGATGACCTCGGTCTGCTCGGCGGGGGTCATCACCGGGCCCTGCCAGGCCTTCGGGTAGGCCATGCGGAAGACGCCCGTACTGCGCAGGAGTTCGACGACGTCGTCGGGGAGCCTCCTGGCCTGCTCGATCTCCTCGGAGCGGGCCGCGAGCAGCGGGGCGGCCTCCTTGGCCCGGCGGAGGATCTCCCGGCCGGTCAGCGGGGCGGTGAGACCGGTGTCCGCGGTGTCTGCAGCTGGCATGTCATGGGTCTCATCGCTTTCCGACGTAGCGTCAACGTCAACTAAGAGAGAGAAATCAGACCTTGCGCCATCGGGGCACCCAGGCCCCGTCCTCGACCCGGAAGTCGGAGAAGAGCGCCGGGGCCTCGGCGCGCATGATCTCCCCGATCCGGCCGAAGACCAGCCGGATCTCCTCCTCGGCACCGGCGCGCGGTGCGCGCCTCGATCAGATGGCGCAGGGTGCGGATTGTTGGCGGTCCACGCCAGCCCGGTGGCCACTCCCTCGGGGGCGAAGCGCCGCATGAAGGAGGTCTTGTGCTTCTTGTCGCCGAAGCGGCGGCCGTTCTCGTCCAGTTGGAAGTGTTCGGCCATCCAGCCCTGGAACTCCTCCATGCGCTCCAGCAGTTCGGTGGCCCGCTCCATGAGCTCCGGGTCCTTCCGCGCCCAGTCGGGGAACCAGAAGGGCAGTTCCTGGAGCCGGACGAAGCGCAGGGACTCCTGCGAGACGGCCACTCCCACGCGGTGCCGCGCCAGTTCGTGGGTGAGGACGCGGCTGACGTTGTGCAGGACGAAGGTGAAGCTCACGTGCTCCAGGACGGAACCGTGCATGCTGGAGAGGATGTTGGCCAGGTAGGCGTCCTGGTCCGTGCGGATCCTGGTCACGTTGGGGTTCAGTCCCGGCTCCCACGACCGGTAGCAGATCCGCCCGGCGAACTCGGCGAGGTTCTGCGGGTCGTTCAGGACGCCGTCCAGCTCGCCCCGGTCCAGTCGGGCGAGCCAGTCGCCGCCGCCCACCTCCTCCAGGTAGGACGTGACGGCCGCGTAGTCGATGCCGGGGCGGGCGACGAGGAAGACTTCGGGTTCAACTGGCTTCATTGCTCTGCCTGTTCCATATGTTGCGTTTTCAGATGACCAGTCCGCCGTCGACGCCCAGGACCTGGCCGGTGACGTAGCCGGCGCGGTCCGAGACGAGGAAGGACACCAGGTCGGCCACCTCGTCGCAGGTGCCGAACCGGGACAGCGGGATCCGGCTCAGATACTTCTTCTTGATGCGCTCGGGGACGCCGCCGGTCATCTCCGTCTCGATGAAGCCCGGCGTCACCACGTTGGCCCGTACGCCGAAGGAGCCGTACTCCTTGGCGACGGCCCGGGTGAATCCGATGATCCCGGCCTTGGAGGCGGAGTAGTTGGCCTGCCCGGCGCTGCCGTACAGCCCGGCGAGCGAGGAGAGGGTGACCACGGCACCGGCCCGGCGCCGGGCCATCCGCTCGACGACGGGACGGCAGAGGTGGTAGGTGCCGTCGAGGTTGGTGCGCAGCACCTCGTTCCAGTGGGCGTCCTCCATCGTCGCCAGGGCCTTGTCCCGGGTGATGCCGGCGGCGGTCACCAGGGCGGCGACGGGCCCGAGTTCGTCCTCGGCGGCGGCGACGAAGTCCCGGCACGCGTCGGCGTCGGCGACGTCGGCCCGCCGGGCGAGGACGCGGGCGCCGTGCGCGGCGGGCGGCGCGCTCGGTGCGTTCGGCCTCCTCCGCGCGCGAGTGGTAGCAGAAGGCGACGTCGAAGCCGTCCCGGGCGAGGCGGCCGACGATCGCGGCGCCGATCCCCCGGGATCCCCCGGAGACCAGCGCCACCGGGCGTGCGCTCACGCCGCCGTTCCCTCGGCGAGCAGCGATTCGACGAGGAGCCGCAGGTCGGCGAGGGTCCGCAGGGAGCCGAGGGCGGCGTCCTGGACGGCGATGCCGTACTGCTTCTCGACCCGGGAGGAGACCTCCAGCAGGGCGAGGGAGTCCATTTCGAGGTCGTCGGTGAAGTGGGCGTCGTCCGCCACCTCCCCGGGTTCGAGCTCCAGCGACTCGGCGACGATCGTGCGCAGGTCGTCGATCTCCACGACAGCGGCCACGGTGGGGTCCTTTCCGTTGCTCTTTCAGTTGCGGTGTTCGGTGGTGAGGAGGAGGGCGGCGGCCGCGTCGTCGGCGGCAGTGCCGCCCGCGACGGCGAGGACGGCGCCGGTCCCGTGGGTGCGGACGTGGTCGGCCCCGGCGGCGCACTGCAGGACGCCGAGGGCGCCGGAGCAGTCGCCGAACCGGTCGGTGAGGTCCAGATGGCCGGTGGCCAGGCGCAGTTCGACGGGCACGGGCGACCGGGGACTCGGTGACGGCGACGGTGCGCGCGGCGTCGGCGCCGCGGGCGTAGGCGGAGACGGCCGCGTACGCGCCGGCGCCTCGTCCGGCCGCGTCGGCGGCGCTCTCCAGGACCACGGCGGCGGTGACGTCGCGCGGTTCCTGTCCGAGGAGCTTTCCGACGGCCTCGGCGGCGGTTCGACGCCGACGACGACGGCCCGTCGGCAGCGCCCGGCGAGGATCAGGTGACAGGCCCAATGGACCGCGTCCAGGCCGCTGGTGGCGCCGTTGCAGACGGTGAGGTTGGGGCCGCGCAGCCCGTAGCGGATCGCGATCCAGCCGGCGACGACGTTGCTGGAGGTCTGCGGGAGGCCGAGCGGGCTCAGCCCGGTGACGGTCTCGCGGGCGACGGTGTCGGTGAACTCGCAGGCGGTCTCCAGCGTGCCGAGGTTGGAGCTGACGACCACGGCCGTGGCCTCGCCCGGCTCCCGGTACGTCCCGTCGTCGGCGAGGAGTCCGGCGTCGCGCAGGGCCGCGTCGGCGGCGCACAGGCCGAGCCGGGAGGCGCGGTCCTTGCCGCGCATCTCCTTGCCCTTCAGTGCGGTTGCCGGGTCGAAGCCGACGGCCGGCGACCCGTCGCCGAACAGGTCGAGCGGCCGGTCGAGGCCGGGGACGGCCAGTCCGGTGCCGGTCACGACGATGCGCTTCATCGGGCCGCCTCCACGATCGCCACCGCGTTGATCCCGCCGAAGCCGAAGGCGTCGATCTGGGCCATGGCGACGGGGGCCGCGGCCGCCCCGTCGCGCACGAGGCCGAGACCGGCGGCCTCGGGGATGGGTTCGGTCAGGCCGAGGACGGGCGGGACGGTGCCGCGCCGCATCGCCTGGACGGCCATCACGAGACTCAGCAGCCCCGAACCGCCCAGCGTGTGGCCGGTCATGGACTTGATCGCCGTCATCAGCGGCCCGGCTCCGGCACCTCGGAACACCTCGGCGAGCACGGCCGCCTCGGTCTCGTCGTTGCGCGGGGTGCCGCTGCCGTGCAGCATCACCAGGTCGATGTCGGCGGCCCGGACACCGGCCCGTTCGTGGGCCTCCAGGACCGCCGCGCGGATGCCGGCGGGGTCGGGGGCGGTGGCGTGGTGGGCGTCGCAGTTCATGCTGACGGCCCGGACGCGGGCCTGCGGTGCCGGGCCGCCGGTGCCCGCCCGCCGGACGACGACGGCCACGGCGCCCTCGCCCATCAGCATCCCCTTGTGCGAGACGTCGAAGGGGCGCAGTGCCTCGGGCGTCTCGTTCTGGACGCGGTCGAGCGTGCCGAAGGCGCTCTCGGTGATCGCGTCGGTGCCGGCGACGACGACGGTGTCGGCGGCGCCCATTTCGATCATGTCGGTGGCCATGCCCAGCGCGTAGAGGGAGGCGGAGCAGGCGTTGGCGAAGGTGTAGGTGGTGGCGGCGCCGAAGGCGGCGCGCAGCGCCCCGCCGAAGTGGAAGTCGGAGGCGCCCACATGGGCGCCCCGGGTCCACCAGAGTTCGGCGCTGCGCTGCTCGCGCATGGTGGTGCCGACGAGGACGGGGACGCGGGGAGAGGTCCTCGGACAGGCCGGCCTCGGCGAGGGCCTGGCGGATCGCGTGGATCAGCCAGGTGGTGGCGCGCAGCGGTTCGTCCTTGCCGTCGGGGCGGTCGTCGATCTCGTAGGCGTACCGGGACCGGTAGTTGGCGCGGTCGAAGGCGCGGAGCGGAGCGCGGGTCTCCTGTCCGGCGCAGAGCGCGTCGAAGATCCGGGCGGGGGTGTCGCCGATGTTGGCGACGGCCCCGGTGCCGGTGATGTTCCAGGTCACGGCTGCTTCACCTGTTCTTTGAGCCGATGCTCGTCGTTCGCCCGCTCCTCGTTCGCCCGGCCCTTGAGCCGGAAGGCGGCCAGCTTGCCGGTGGAGGTGACGGGCAGTCCGTCGAGGAACTCCACGCGGGCCGGGCGCTTGTAGGGGGCGAGCCGCCCGCGGAGGGCGGCGGTGATGGCGCGCCGGACGGCCGTGGTGTCCGCGCCGGGGACGGGGACGGCGTAGAGGACGGCCTCTTCGAGGCCGTCGCCGTCGACCGCGCCGACGACCACGCACTCCTTGACCCCGGCGACCTCGCGGACGACGGCCTCGATCTCGCCGGGGACGACCTTGTAGCCGCCGAGCTTGAGCAGGTCGTCGGCGCGGCACAGGTGCACGACGGTGCCGTCGTCCCGGCGTACGGCGATGTCGCCGGTGTAGACGCCGCCGTCGGCGAAGGTCCGGGCGGCGGCGTCCGCGCGGCCGAGGTAGCCGAGGGCGACGGTGGGTCCGGCGATGTGCAGCCGTCCTTCGGTGCCGTCGGGGACGGGGCGGCCCGCGTCGTCACGGACGGTGGCGGTGACGCCGGGGACGGGGACGCCGATGGTGCCGGGCATGGGGCGGCCGGGCGGGGTGGCCACGACGATGTGCAGGACCTCGGTGGCGCCGAGGCCGTTGACGAGGTCGGCGCCGAAGGCGGTGCGGATGCGCTCGCCGAGCGGGGCCGCGAGGTGTTCGCCGGCGGCGACGCACAGCCGCACCTGTTCGGTGCGCAGCCCGTCCGCGTCGGCCAGGGCGGCGTAGAGCCGGGGCACCGACCACAGCACCGTCGGCCGGTGCCGGTCGACGGCGGCGGTGACGGAGTGGACGTCGACGGCGCCGCGCAGCAGGACGGTGCGGGCGCCGGCCGCGAGCGGGTAGAGCACGGTGCTGCCGAAGCCGTAGCCGAAGGACATGCGGGCCGTGGACAGGACGGTGTCGTCGTCCCGGAGGCCGAGGACGGAGCCGAAGCCGGTGAGGGCGGCGGCGAGGGCGCCGGCCCGGTGCCGGACTCCCTTGAGGAGGCCGGTGCTTCCGGAGGTGTACTGGACGAGGGCCTCGCGGTCCTCGGGCCAGCGGACCGCGGCGGACGGGCCGTCTCCCGGGGCATCGTCGAGCGCGGCCCTGACCTCCGCGCCCCCGATCAGCGGGCGGTCGCCGAAGAGGGTCTCCAGGGCCCGCTGCCGTTTGGGGGCGGCGTCGAGGTGGACGACGGCGGCGCGGCAGTCGGCCGCGACGTGGCGGACCTCGTCGTCGGTGAGCATCGGGCTGATCACGACCGGGACGCAGCCGTGCCACCACAGGCCGAGGACGGCGGCGACGGTGGCGACGGAGTCGTCGGCGACGATCAGCCCCCGGGCGCCGGACGGGACGTGCGCCGCGGCCAGCCGGCCGGCGTAGCGGGCGGCGGCGGCGTGCAGTTGGGCATAGGAGACGTCGCCGGCGTCGGGGTCGGTGTAGGCGGTCCGGTCGCCGCGGTCGCCGGCGAGGTGCTCGCCCAGCAGCAGTCCGACCAGGTCGAGGCCGGTGCCGGCCGCCGCGTCGAGGCGCTCGCGCAGGACGGCGGCGGACTCCTCGACGCTGCGCATGAGCGCGGCCTCGTCGGCACCGAGGGCCAGGTGGAACTCCTTCTCGACGCGGGCGACGATCTCCGTCTTCTCCAGTGAGTCGAGAGCGAGGTCCTCGAAGAAGAGCGCGTCGTCCTCGACGCCGTCCGGCGCGGTCTCCAGGACGTCGGCGACGATCGCGCGGAGCCTGTCGAGCACGCCGTCGGCGTGCAGGGATCCGGATAAGTCAGACATGGGCGCCCCCTTGGAGGTATGTCACGTCCACTGGTGCTGGCATGGGGAAATCACTGGCAGGACGTGGACAGCCATGGCGCCGACTCACGATCACTGACGTCGTTGAACGCGTACACGTCGTTGAACGCACACACGTTCCAGCGCAGAGTAGCCGCGCTCACCACCGGGCAACACCAACGCGCCCCAGAACAGGGGTAATCGGCCACGGCGCGTGGCCAATTCCTTGCGATCGGCCGGTACTCATGGGTCACACAATGCGCGTAAACCGTCCCGCTCACCGGCGAACGCCGGAATGCGGTCCAACTCCCGCCGCACAACGGCGAATCAGGCAAATCAACCGACGGCACCCGATGCTAATGTCTCGGCGTCCCCGGCCCGGAATCACACCTACCCATGGAAAAGGTGAGGTCGTTGCGGTTGTCCCCCGAAACGCGGCTGTCCCCCCGAACCTTACGGAACGCCGAGGCGCGTTCCGCACTCGCCCGGGAGGACTTCGGCGGCGGAAACGCCTGGCGCACGGCGCTGCGCACCAGCCCGGCCCCCGACCTCCCCGCCCTCGTCGCCGACCGGCCCGTCGTCAACGCCCGGGGCGAGGAACAGGGCCACTTCAGCCTCGCCGAGCTCGTCGCCCTCGCCGACGCCTGGTCGGCCTGGTACCGCGACCGGGGCGTCGGCCCCCGCGACCGGGTCGTCGTCCACATCGAGGACACCTTCGAGGACCAGGTCCACCTCACCGCCCTGGCCCAACTGGGCGCGATACCCGTGCTGCTCAACGGCCTGATGGTCCCCGAGTACGTGCTGGCCCTCGTCGAACGCTGCAGACCCGTCGGGATCTACACCGACGAGACCCGCCTCGCCCGTCTCGAAGCCGGGCTCAAGGCGCTCGACGACGGACCGCGCTGGATCCACACCCGCCGCACGGCCGGGCTGCTGGACGGCGAACCGCTGCCGGAGAGCGCCCTGTTCCGGCACGGCGCCGACGACCCCGTCGTGCTCTGCCACACCTCCGGCACCACCGGAGTGCCCAAGCTGGTGGTCTGGACCCACCGGCAGAGCGTGGCGGGGGCCCGCTTCCGGCTGGAGACCCATCCCGAGCCCGCGGACTCGGTGATGCTCTCCGCCATCGCCGCCTCCCACTCCGGCGCGATCGCCTTCACCTTCTACGCGGTCCTCGCGGGGCTCCCGTTCGTCTCGCTGTCCGACCGCAGCCCCGAGGGTCTCGCCCGGGCCGTGCGCACCCACCGGCCCACCATCGTCCAGGCCTTCCACCCGGTGCACTCCGCCCTGGCCAACTCCCGGCCCGAACCGGAGGACTTCTCCTCGGTACGGGAGTGGATGAACACGGGCGACTCGGCACACGACACCCATATCCGCACCCTGATCGGGCTCGGGCACCACCTGGAGGACGGGAAGCCCGTGCCCGGCTCGGCGTTCCGCGACGGCCTGGGCGCCTCCGAGCTCGGCTGGGCGGCCCTCGGCCGCACCGTCACCGCGGAATCCCCCGCCCGCCCGCGCCACTTGGGCCGGCCGATCCCGCTGGCCGACGTCACGGTGCTGCGCGAGGACGGCACCCCGCCGACGACGGCGAGGTCGGGCTGCTCGCCCTGCGCAGCCCCTCCCTCTCCCCCGGCTACTGGAACGACTGCGACACCTACTACCGCGGCCGCCTCGGCGACTTCCGGCTCTCCGGCGACCTCGTCCACCGCACCGCCGACGGCGACTTCTTCCACGTCGACCGGCTGGTCGACCGCATCCGCACCGACGCCGGCGACGGCTACTCGGTGCTGATGGAGGAGATCCTGCTGCTCGCCCTCCCCGAGGCCGCCGACTGCGCGGTGGTCGCCGGGCGGGACGGGGGACGCGGTGGTGCCGGTGGCCGTCGTCCGCCTCCACGAGGACACCGGCACGCCGCTCGCGACGCTGCTGGAGCGGGCCGACGCCGCCCTGGCCGAAAACGGCCAGCCGCCGCTCGCGCTGCTCGATCTCGCCGCGACGGACGCCGACATCCCCACCGGGCCCACCGGTAAGGTGCTCAAGCGGCAACTGCGGGAACGTTACGCCGATCTGCGCGGGTACCTCGCCGCGCGGGACGCCGCGGCATTCGCCACCCGCTGACCCGCCCTCATCCCCATCCGCATCCGCATCCCCCCATCCCGGCGGTCCGGCGAGACGATCGCCGGGCCGCGGGCGTTCCCGGAACCGCTCCGTCCGGAGCGCGCTCCCGCCCTTCCTGGAGGACTCGTTGAGTACGCGCATGATCAATGCGGTGTTCCCCAGCCCGCCGGCGCGCCGGCCGGTCCTGCTCATGACCCTGGGGTCGTTCACGCTCGGGACCGACGCCTTCCTCGTCAGCGGCGTGCTGCCCGAGGTCGGTGACGACCTCGGGGTGTCCGTGGGCACCGCCGGCCTGCTGATCACCGTCTTCGCCGCCGTCTACGCCGCCGCCGGACCGTTACTCGCCGTCGGCACCGGCAGCCTCGACCGCCGCAGGGTCCTGATGTACTCCCTGGTCGGCTTCGTCCTGGCCAACCTGCTCGCCGCGGTCGCCCCCAACTACCCGGTGATGATGGTCGCCCGGGTGCTCGCCGCCCTGTCGGCCGCGATGTACATGCCGTCCGCCTCGTCCAGCGCCGCGACCATCGTCGCCCCAGCCGAGCGCGGCCGCGCCCTGACCGCGATCCTCGGCGGCCTCACGCTCGCCAGCGCCCTCGGCGTCCCCCTGGGCACCGTCATCGCCAACTTCGTGAACTGGCGGGCCGCGTTCGTCTTCGTCGCCGCGCTCAGCCTCGTCGCCCTGATCGGGCTGGCCCGCGCCCTGCCCGCCGTGCCGTCCGCCGGCGTCGCCTCCCTCGCCGCGCGCGCCCGCGCCGCCGTCCTGCCCGGCGTGCCGTCGATCCTGCTCGGCAGCCTGATGACCTACGCCGCGATGTTCGGCCTCTACGCCTACCTGGCCTGGTTCGTCGACAGGACGGCCGGCATCGACGGCGGCGCCCTCACCTGGGTCTACCTCGTCTACGGCGTGTGCGGCGTGGTCTCCAACTTCGCGGCCGGCTGGCTGATCGACCACTTCCCCCCGCAGCGGATCGCGGTGCTCTCCACCACCCTGCTCGTCCCCGTCATGGGCCTGCTCGCCGTCCTCGCCCACTACGGCGGCGACAACACCACCACCGTCGTCTGCCTGTTCGCGCTGACCGTCCTGTGGTCGCTCATCGGCTGGACCGTCAACCCCGCCCAGCAGAAGCGGCTGGTCAACGCCGGCGGGGAGCACACCCAGGTGGTGCTCTCGCTGTCCGGCTCGGCCGTCTACGCGGGGCAGGCGCTCGGCAGCCTCGCCGGCGGACTCGTCCTCGGCCGGGGCGCGTTCGCCCTCGGCCTGACCGGACTCGGCCTCCAGGTCCTCACCCTCGCCGTCATGGGCCTCTCCCTGCGCGGCGGACGGGGCCGGAAGGCGGCACCGGCCGAGGCGGCCGGTGTGCCGGAGCGGGCGGCGTCCGCCTCGGAACCGACGGGCTGACCGGGCGCCACCCCACGGCCTCGGCCGCGGACGATGCGCCCGAATCCCAGCGGAGCGCTACCGCCGGCGGACCCCGCAGGTCACCCGCGCACTGCACAGCCGGCGCCCCTTGTCGTCACGGATCGCCACCTCGTAGGTGACGGAGCTCAACCCCCGGTGCAGCGCCACCGCTTCACCGTGCACCACCCCCGAGCGGGCGGCCCGGTGGTGCGTGGCGCTCACCTCCGCTCCGTAGGCGACGCGCGACGGGCCGGCGTGCAGCACGGCGGCGATCGAGGCCAGCGTCTCGGCGAAGGCCAGCGACGCCCCGCCGTGCAGCATGCTGTACGGCTGGGTGTTGCCCGCCACCGGCATGGACCCGGCGACCCGCTCGGCGCTCGCCTCGGTCACCTCCATGCCGAGCTTGGCGTACAGGGCGTCGGGGACGCAGCCGTGCCCCTGGAGGATCTCCGTCAGGGCGGCGGGCAGGTGCTCGGGGAAGCGGGCGGACGAGACGTCGGTGGTCGTGGACGGGGCCTCGGTGGTTAAGGTCTTCTCCATCCGGCCACTGTAAGCGCCCAGTTGGCGCCCGTGGGGCCCGGCCTGCGCTCCCCGCGCCCCCGGTGGGTACGCTCCGGTCGTGAGCACCGACCCGATCATCCGCCCCCGCCCCGTCCCCGGCGCCGGGCTGCGCCTCTTCGTCCTCCACCACGCCGGCGGGTCCCACGTCCCCTACCGGGCGTGGGCCGGCCTCCTGCCACCGGACTGGGAGTTGTGCCTGCTGGAGGCCCCGGGCCGGGCCACCCGCCCCGGGCAGCCGCGCACCACCGCGGACGGGCTGGCGGAGACGTTCCTCGACGACCTGCGGCCCCATCTCGACGCGCCCTACGCGCTCTTCGGCCACAGCATGGGCGCCATCACCGGCTACGAACTGACCCTCGCCCTCCGCGACCGGGGCCTGCCGCTCCCCCGCTGGCTGGGCCTGTCCGCCATCAACCCGCCCGAGCACCACCCGCGCCGCGAGCAGCGTTTCGGCCTCCCCGACGCCGAACTGCGCGACGCCGTGGTCGCCCTGGGCGGCACCCCGCGCGAGACCCTGGAGCACCCCGAGCTCTGGCCGCTGATCGAGCCCGTCCTCCGCGCCGACCTGCGCCTGGCCGAGACCTGGCGGCCGCGCCTGGACGCCGCCCCGCTGCCCGTCCCCCTCACGGCCTTCGCCGGGGACGCGGACCCGCACGCCTTCCCGCATCTGATGCACACCTGGGCGGCCCGGACGACCCGGTTCCGCGGGGTGCGGACGCTGTCCGGCGGCCACTTCTACTTCCAGCCGGACCCGGCGCCGCTGGTGGACGCGGTGGTGGACGCGCTCCGGGCGGAGGAGGGCGTTCCGTCCGGTCGGTGACCCCCCGGGCTCGACTTCCCGCGCCGGTCCTGATCCGATAGGGGTGTTACCCATGCGACCTGCGGAGACACCCCATGACGGACAGCACGACCGCCGCGCACGAGAGCCGGGACGGCGACCCCGTCCTGAGCTTCTCCGGCACGACCCCCTATGAGGACTACGTCCGCGCGTCGGTCCTGTCGTCGCTCCAGCGGCCGCTCACCGACGACCCCGTGGAGATGTCGTTCCTCGTCACCACCCAGGTGATGGAGCTGTGGTTCACGCTGATAGTCAACGAATGGCGCGCGGCGCGGGAGGCCCTGATCAAGGACGACCACGACGCCGCGATGGCCGCCCTGCGCCGCAGCCTGAACGCCCACCGGGCGCTCAACGACTCCTGGCGGCCCATCGCGGCCCTGACTCCCGCCCAGTTCAACGGCTTCCGCGCCGCCTTCGGCCAGGCGTCGGGCTTCCAGTCCGCGCAGTACCGGCGCATGGAGTTCCTCCTCGGCGACAAGTCCCGCTCGATGGTGCAGCCGCACCGGGGCCACCCCGAGGTGCGCGAGGCGCTGGAGGAGTCGCTCACCGAGCCGTCGCTGTACGACGAGGTGCTGCGCCATCTGCACCGGCGCGGCCTGCCCGTCCCGCAGCACGTGCTGGAGCGGGACGTGACCCTGGCCCACGAACCGGACGCCGGCGTCGAGGAGGCCTGGCGCCTGGTCTACGCGGGCCCGCAGCAGGACCCGCTGGTGGCGCTCGGCGAGCTCCTCACCGACCTCGCCGAAACGGTCCTGCGCTGGCGCGCCGACCACCTGATGGCCACCCGCCGCGCCATGGGCAGCAAGACCGGAAGCGGCGGTTCCCCCGGGGTGGCGTGGCTGGAGAAGCGCGCCGCCCGGCCCGTCTTCCCCGAGCTCTGGACGGCGCGCGGCCATGTCTGAGTACGGCGAGGAGGAGGAGCGGCGGGTCCTGGGCCTCGCGCCGGTGCCCCCTCCCGTGCGCGGCCGCTACGGCGACCGCCCGGAGCAGGAGTACGACCTGTGGCCGGGCGAGGGTCCCCTGGTGGTGCTGCTGCACGGCGGCTTCTGGCGCTACGACCGCACGCATCTGACGCCGCTGGCCGCCCATCTGGCGCGCCACGGCTTCGCCGTCGCCCTGCCCGGCTTCCGCCTCTCGGGCGGGTCCGGCGGCTACCCGGAGACCTTCGACGACGTCGCGCTGGCCCTGGACACGATCCCGGGCGGGCGTCCGTACGTCCTGGCCGGGCACAGCTCGGGCGGGCACCTCGCGCTCTGGGCCTGCGCACGCGGGCTGCTGCCGCCCGAATCGCCCTGGTTCACCAGGGATTTGCCGTCCGCGGTGCTGGCCCTGGCGCCGGTCGCCGACCTGGACGCCACGATCCGTGACCGGCTGAGCAACGACGCGGCCCTCCAACTCCTGGGCGGAACCGCGCTCGCGGCGGACCGCCTGCCGCTGGCGGATCCGCTCTCCCTGGCCCGGACGACGGGCACCACCGGGGTGCCGACGGTCCTGCTCCACGGCGCGTCGGACGAGGAGGTCCCGCCGGCGCAGTCGACGGCGTACGCGGCCGCCCACCGGGACGCCGAGCTCGTCGTCCTCCCCGGCACCGGCCACTACACGCCCATCGAGCCCGGCGCGGAGGCGTGCCGGACGGTGATCGACATCCTGGAGCGCCTCTCGCGGCACTGAAGCGCCGCGCGCGGGACCGTGCGCCCCGCCCCACCGGCCCGGAACCTCTCCGTCCGCCGTGAGCGGGGCACTACCGTGGGTAGCTTCCGGAAGAAAGCGGGCACCATCGTTGAACGATCCCACGGCCACGGTCACCGAACGTTCCGCCGGACAGCTGCTCCAGATCGAGGAGTTGGTCGGCATACTCACCGACGCCCAGTACGTCCACCGGCCCCGGGACGCCAGCGGCATCGCCCTCCACGTCCGCCACTGCGTGGACCACTACTCCGCGATCCTCGCGGGCGCGGACAGCGGCACCGTCGACTACGACCGCCGCACCCGCGGCGGGGTCCTGGAGCACGACCGCGGCGCCGCCCTGGCCCGCCTGGCGAATCTGCGGACGCGCGTGCGCACCATGCCGCCGCGGGAGCTCGGCTATCCGGTGGAGGTCGTCACCGTCGTCGGCGCCGACGGCGCGGTGGCCCGCACCCGCTCGACCGTCGGCCGGGAGCTGCTCTTCGTCTCCCACCACGCCGTCCACCACCTGGCGATGATCGTCCCGATCGCCCGCACGCTGGGCGTCTCCGTCCCGGCGGACCTCGGCTACGCGCCGGCGACCCTGGCCGCGGGAGCCGGGCCGGCCTGACGCGCGCTCCGCCCCCTCGTCCCCCTCGTCGACGCGACGGCCATCCGGCACGGCGTACCCGCCGACCGCCGCACACCCGAGCCGGCGGACGGCGTGCGGGAGCGCGCGGCGACGCCGCCGCGCCCGCCGGTCTGGTACGTGCCGCCGAAAGGAGCTACGGTCTGCTCCCCGCCCTTGGCCGGAAGGCAACGCACCCGCATGAGGACAGGACAACAGGACATGAGTGATGCATCTGTTGCACAGCTGGCCGCTCCCTCGGTCGACGGAGCGGTGGACGGCGTCGTCGTGCTGAACGGATCACCGGGGCTCACCGTGCGGGTCGAGCCGTATCCGCGGATGACACGCGGCGACGAGGTCCAACTCCGCTGGGACACCGGGGTGTTGCGGACCTCGCACATCGACCGGAGGGTGGTCGGAGCCGACGAGGTGGGCCGGAGCACCCTGTTCACCATCGACCGCTCCACGCCCGGGACCATCCGGGTCAGCTACCTGGTCGGCCACCCGGGCGCCGGATGGCGCTCCTCGCCGGCCCTGACGCTGACCATCCGCCGCTGACCGGATTTCACGGCTTGCGGCGGTGCCCCCTCCGAGGAGCACCGCCGCAACCCGGCCGTACCGCACCGGGCCTGCCGCGCTACGACCCGAGCGCCACCGTGTCGGTCCTGTGCGCCGGTTCGGGGTCCGTCGGCACGGACGAGCGGCTTTCCCGAGCGGAACCGCGGGTGCGCGAGAACAGGCCCGTCAACCGCGGGGCGTTCGCGTCCAGACCCCGGGATGCCGCGCAGACGACCGCCCCCACCATGATGAACCCGAAGGAGACGATCCCGAGCTGCAGGATGATCAGCACGTGGAGGGCTGCGCTCACCAACGCCGCCACCGCCTGCCGGGACCCGCGCCGCAACAGCAGAAGCGCGATCATGCACTCCGCGAAGATCGCTCCCCATGCGGACAGGAGGGCGAGCAGGGTGACGCTCGTCGACCAGCGGAACAGGTCGGCGAACAGGCCGGACGCCCCGAAGTTCTCCATACGTGCGACGTAATATGTCGCGCTGCCTTCCGACCACGGACCGACGGACAGTTTCGCCAGAGCACTGTTGAGATAGATATACGCGACCTGGAGTCGCACACCCCACCAGCCGGCCCAGGCGAGCCCCTGCCAGACCGACCCCTTTCGCTCTTCACCACCGGGTCGTTGCCAATGCCACGTCCGCCGGTCATTGGCGCATGCCAGAACGAGGAAGAAGGTGACGACCTGCGCAACGGCATCACCGCCGTCGGGCAAGGATATCGACTGGCCGATGGAGAGCGACGCCCAGAAGTGCAGCACGGTCGTGTACCGGGGCAGAATCCCGCTCGCAACGACCAGAAGCAGGGCCAGGACAACGAGGTTGAGGAACTGCCGGTCCGCAGAGCCCGCCAGACAGTACAGCGACACGGCCTGGGCCGGGGTCGAGCAGTCGACCTTGATCTCGTCCCCGCCCACCGGGACGAAGAGATGAGATGCCGGCGTGAAGACCAGGATCGACGCCTGAGCAAGCGCGATCACCGATCTGCCCACTCCGAGAGCCCGGGACTCGGCAGGGAAGCGCCGGACGGATCGCTCCATCCACACGGCTAGTTGTTTCGCGTGCACTTCGCCTCCACAAGAGCGGCCTTCTTGTCGAGGCGCCAACCTTTATATGCGTCGCGGAACTTCCACGGGACAGGTCTCGTCTCCACAAGAACCAACCGCCCGCAAAGAGTCGGAGCCGGAGACGGATTGGTGACGGCGACAGGCGCCGAGGACCCGGCGACCACTGCTGGGCAATCCCCCTCCATCTCCTCGCAGTTCTTCCACGCCCGCACCTGGTTCGCCATGTTGGCGACCTCCGGGCCTTGCGCACGCTGGCGCCGCGACAGCCCGTAGAGATTGTCCGCGCGCGAATTCGGCAGTCGCGACGCATAGGCAACACCATCACCGGACACGGTGTAGGGAACGAACTCGGGATCGCTCGGAGGTTTCGTGAAGAAGGCCCAACTCTGGGGCATGAACCTCGCCGACAGCGCCCGGAGATCACCCCCGTCGCGCGTGGAAAGTACGTTGCTCGGAAGGGAGAAGAAGATTGATCCAGCCAGCAGGGATCCGACCACGAGAAGGCCGACCGCGGCAGAGACCAGACCCGATACCGAGCGAATCGGATCGGAGTCCCTCCCCCCGGCGGTCCGCCCGTCGGCGTTCTGCTCGATGGTCGCCGGGCCGCGACTCACGTCAGCGCGGAGGTCAGAGCACCGACGAACGCGTCGCGCTCGATGTCCGAGCCGGTCGGCTTGCCGTCCTCGAGATACCACGTGACGACCACGAGGGTGGCGAGGGCGTTGGTGGCGACCCCGGCGTTCGTGTACACGGCCGCGTTGGCGGCTCCCACGGCGTTCACATAGATGGCCACGTACGCACCCATGTAGAACCAGCCGGCGGCCCGCACCTGAGCCTTGCCGCTGCTCACCGGCTGACCGTTCTTCTTGATGAACTCGTTGAAGGTCACCGAGAAGTCACGGAGCGCGGCGTCGACGCGCACCGGGTCTCCGGACTGGAACGGAACCGCCATCTTCTTGTGGAACTCGGGGTGAGCGGCCAGGTACCCCTTGATGACCTTGTTCAGCGCCGCCTCGTCGGTCCGGGGCTTGGAGACGTTGAACCCGAGCATCCGCTTCAGCTCCGGATGCGCATCGGCGATCGGGCCCTGGGCGGCGAGCAGGAGCTGCAGCAGCTCCGCGTCGCTGTACTTGGCCGTCTCCTTCGCCGCCTCCTTGAGCTGCGCCTTGCCCGGCGCGGAAGCGCCGCGGCCGTCGGCGGCCAGAGCGCTCTGGGTCGTAAAGCCGCCCACCGCAATGATGGAGCCGGCCACTACGGTGGCAACTATGTTCCTGGTTTTGAACTTCACAATGTCCTCCCCTGACATGTGATGCAGTCCAGCGCGCGCTGGACTAACTATTTTCGCGATCGGCTGCGCGTGCAGCCGAGTTCGCCTTGATCGCCGCTGCCGTGAGCAGCGCGAGAACCGCGCCGATTCCGATCAACGGGACGATGATGACAGCTGGATTCTCGGCATCGCTCAGCATCAACGCCAGGCCGATCGCCAAGGTGATCGCGCCCACGGCGTAGGCGGTCAGGTAGGTCACCGTCAGCATCGGGGACGCCGCGGCATGCCCGGCCTCCCATGCGCTGTCCGAAGACATCGTGGCCTTGGTCCGGATGCCGATCACGGAGTTGCGCTGGATACTTCCACTCGCGACTTGGTTCTTCACGTAGTGCATCACCACGCCCAGCATGATCAGCCCTACGCCGAACACCAATCCCGCGACCGGATCCATTGCTCGCCCTCCAAGGACGTAGACATCATCGTTGAACAACCATTCGGAGAAACCGAAGCGGCGAAGCCGATCAGGACATGGAGGCGCCCGCGACGATGCCCGCCGCGGAGGCGCGGCGGGGCGGGAACTTGCTCATGAATTCCTCATGCCGAGAATGCCGTTCGCTGTGCAGGGACCCATCCCATCAGCGGGCCGGTCCCTCGGGGAGTGACATCCTCACGGGCGCGGCGTGAATCCTTCACGCGGCCCTGATCAGGCGGAGAGGTCGCCGTTCGTGACGGCCACGGCGGTCACGAACGCGGACCAGGCCGGGCGGGGGAAGACGAGCGGGGTTCGGCCGGTGTCCTTGGAGTCCCGTACGGGCAAGAACTCGGAGCACTGCTCCGCTACCTCGACACAGCCGCCCTCATTGACACTGTGGGTGCTCTTTCGCCAGGCAGCTATAGGCAAGTCGACGGTTGTCTGCACGGGTACTTCTCCTCAATCACCTTACGAACCAGCATCCTTGACGCCTCTTCCCCGAGGGCATCGGCGTGGAACCGATCGTAGAACTCGGCGTACTGCTTGACGTGCCCAGGGCTTGCAATGAAGAACCCGCCCGGGATGCCCGCCCGGTACACGAGGGACGATCCGTCCCTGAAGTCGAACACGGCCGTGTTCCCGAGCTCGTTCGCGCGCCCGGCTCCATTGAACGGAACAACCCGGACATCGATGTTCGGCTTCGTGCTCGCCTCGACCAGGTCGAGGAGTTGGCGACGCATGACTCCGGCGTCGCCGATGACCGTGTGGAACGCCGCTTCTCCGACAACCACGGAGAAGTGAGGCGCATCCGTCCCACCCAGGATTGCGCGCCTTCTGGCGCGGTAGTCGAGCTTCTCGCCGAGGTCGCCGCCGTAGAGGGGCAGGTTCTGCTCCAGAATGATCCGGGTGTACTCCTCGTTCTGCAGGAGCGCCGGCATGAGACCGGACAGCTGCCGGATCCTGATCGCGGTGGATTCGCACCTGATGTACTTCTGAACCCACTTGGCATCCGGGTTGTCGTCGAGCTGCTCACGCTCCTCGATGAGGCGCCCGTTCGCGCCGAGCGCCTTGTCCAGGCTCTCGACGACGTCCCGCGGCGGGACCTTCTCACCGGTCTCGTACTTCGAAATCGCACTGTTGCTGAGCGCGACCGCCCTCCCCAGCTCCGCCTGCGTCCACCCCTTCCGCAATCGCAGCTCACGAATGAGCGCTCCCAGCCGCTCTGCACGCGACCGCGCCGGGTCAAGTCGCTTGGGTGACGGCATAGTTGCATCCTCCATCCGGCCACGCGGGCTGTCCATCCGCCGAACGGGACGATCGTAGGGCCGCGGGCGACCGCACACGCCCCGAACCGGTGACGGCCCACTCCCCCGTACGGGATACGGTCACGACCATGACCGAACCCGACTTCCTCCGCGCCACCCGCACGTCGTACGACACCATCGCCGCCGACTACGCCGACCGCTTCCGTGACGAGCTCGCGTCCAAGCCCCTGGAGCGCGCGTTGCTCGCCGGCTTCGCCGAGCTCGTACGCGACAGCGACAGCGACAGCGACAGCGGCCACGTCCTCGACGTCGGATGCGGCACCGGCCGGGTGACGGCCCACCTGGCCGGCCTCGGGGCGGCGGTATCGGGAATCGACCTCTCCCCCGGAATGATCGAGGTCGCCCGCCGCGACCACCCGCACCTGCGCTTCGACGTCGGCTCGATGCTCGCCCTGGACGTGCCGGACGGCTCGCTCGGCGGGCTGCTGGCCTGGTACTCGGTCATCCACGTGCCGAGGGAGCAACGGCCGCGGGTCTTCGCGGAGTTCCACCGGGTGCTGGCGCCGGGCGGACAGGTGCTGCTCGGGTTTCCAGGTGGGCGACGAGACGTCCCGCCGCACGGAAGGGTTCGGCCACCCGATAGCGCTGGACTTCCACCGGCTGCGCCCGGACGATGTCGCGGAGATGCTGTGCGGGGCCGGGCTGGAGGTGCACACCCGGATGGTGCGCGAGCCGCAGGACGCGGCCGCGTTCGAGTTGACGCCGCAGGGCTTCCTGCTGGCGCGCAAGCCGACCCCGTAGAAACGGAACCGCCCCGGCCGGCGCGAGGCCGACCGGGGCGGAAAACCGGCGGAACGTCAGACGAGCGACGCGATCGCCTGGTTGAAGGTCTGCGACGGGGCGCATGACCGCCGTGGCCTTGGCCGGGTCGGGCTGGTAGTAGCCGCCGATGTCGGCCGGGGAGCCCTGGACGGCAATGAGCTCGTCGACGATCGTCGACTCCTGCGCGGTCAGCGTCTCGGCGAGCGGGCCGAACGCCTTGGCCAGGTCGGCGTCGTCGGTCTGCTTGGCCAGCTCCTGGGCCCAGTACAGGGACAGGAAGAAGTGGCTGCCGCGGTTGTCGATGCCACCGACGCGACGGGTGGGCGACTTGTCCTCGTTGAGGAAGGTCGCCGTGGCGCGGTCGAGGGTGTCGGCGAGGACCTGGGCACGGGCGTTGCCGGTGGTCTGCGCGAGGTGCTCGAAGCTGGCGGCCAGGCGAAGAACTCGCCGAGGCTGTCCCAGCGCAGGTAGTTCTCCTTGACCAGTTGCTGGACGTGCTTGGGGGCGGAGCCGCCCGCGCCCGTCTCGAAGAGGCCGCCGCCCGCCATCAGCGGGACCACCGAGAGCATCTTGGCGCTGGTGCCCAGCTCCAGGATCGGGAACAGGTCGGTCAGGTAGTCGCGCAGCACGTTGCCGGTGACCGAGATGGTGTTCTCGCCGCGGCGGATGCGCTCGACGGAGAGCTTGGTCGCCTCGACCGGGGAGAGGACGCGGATGTCCAGGCCCTCGGTGTCGTGCTCGGCCAGGTACTGCTCGACCTTCCCGATGAGGACGGCGTCGTGGGCGCGGGTCTCGTCGAGCCAGAAGACGGCCGGGTCGCCGGTGGCGCGGGCGCGGGTGACGGCGAGCTTCACCCAGTCCCGGATCGGGGCGTCCTTGGTCTGGCAGGCGCGGAAGATGTCGCCCTCGGAGACGGGGCTGCTCCAGAACGACGTTGCCGGCCGCGTCGACGAGACGGACCGTGCCGGCGGCCGCGATCTCGAAGGTCTTGTCGTGGGAGCCGTACTCCTCGGCCTTCTGGGCCATGAGGCCGACGTTCGGGACCGAGCCCATGGTGGACGGGTCGAAGGCGCCGTTGGCGCGGCAGTCGTCGACGACGACCTGGTAGACGCCGGAGTACGAGCTGTCGGGCAGCACCGCGAGGGTGTCGGCCTCCTGGCCGTCCGGGCCCCACATGTGGCCGGAGGTGCGGATCATGGCCGGCATCGAGGCGTCGACGATGACGTCGGACGGGACGTGCAGGTTGGTGATGCCCTTGTCGGAGTCGACCATGGCGAGGGCCGGGCCCTCCGCCAGCTCGGCGTCGAAGGACGCCTTGATCTCGTCGCCGAGGCCGTGCGGCACGGACTCCAGGCCCTTGAGGATGGCGCCGAGGCCGTCGTTGGGGCTGAGGCCGGCGGCGGCGAGCACCTCGCCGTACTTGGCGAACGTCTTCGGGAAGAAGGCGCGCACGCGACGTGGCCGAAGACGATCGGGTCGGAGACCTTCATCATCGTGGCCTTGAGGTGCACGGAGAAGAGCACGTCGTCGGCCTTGGCGCGGGCGACCTGGGCGGCGAGGAACTCGCGCAGGGCGGCGACGCGCATGACGGAGGCGTCGACGACCTCACCGGCGAGCACCGGCACGGACTCGCGCAGGACGGTGGTCGTGCCGTCCGCGGCGACGAGCTCGATGCGCAGGGTGCCGTCCTCGGCGACGACCGCGGACTTCTCGGTGGAGCGGAAGTCGTTCTCGCCCATGGTGGCGACGTTCGTCTTCGACTCGGAGGTCCAGGCGCCCATGCGGTGCGGGTGGGTCTTGGCGTAGTTCTTGACCGACGCGGGGGCGCGCGGTCGG
>NZ_BAAAXZ010000016.1:0-18839 GCF_039535865.1 Streptomyces thioluteus | reverse complement strand
CAGCCGACCGGGCGTCCTCGATCATGCCCCGCCAGGGCGATGGTGGAGCGGCCGCGATCTTCCCGTCCCTCGCCGGCGGGAACATGCCGATCATGCGGATGTAGCCGCCCAGCGGGACGGCCTTGATGCCGTACTCGGTGTCGCCCCTTCTTCCGCGAGAACAGCGTCGGCCCGAACCCGACCATGTACTGCGGGACCCGGATGCCGAACATCTTGGCCGTGGAGAGGTGGCCCAGCTCGTGCCAGGCGATCGAGAAGAGCAGGCCCACCACGAAGACGACTATCCCGAGGACCGTCATCAGTGTCGTCATGCGCGGGCCTCCGAGGTCGTTGCGGCCGTACGGGCCGCCAGTTCACGGCCCGGGTCCGGGCCCAGGCCTCCGCCTCCAGGACGTCCGGGAGCGTGAGGGAAGTTCCCGCGGCGGGGGTGCCGTGCTCCGCGACGACCTCGGCGACGGTGTCCACGATCCCATTGAACGGCAGGAGCGCCCGCGAGGAACGCGTCCACGCACTCCTCGTTCGCGGCGCTTGAACACCGCCGGTGCCGTGCCGCCCAGGGTGCCGACGTGCCGGGCCAGGGCGACCGAGGGGAACGCCTCCTCGTCCAGCGGGAAGAACTCCCAGGTCGATGCCTTCGACCAGTCGAACGCGCCGGGCCGCGTCCGGCACCCGCTCCGGCCAGCCCAGGCCGATCGCGATCGGCCCCCGCATGTCCGGCGGCGTCGCCTGCGCCAGCGTCGAACCGTCCGTGAACTCCACCATCGAGTGGACGTAGGACTGCGGGTGGACGACGACCTCGATCCGGTCGAAGGGGACGTCGTAGAGCAGATGCGCCTCGATGACCTCCAGGCCCTTGTTGACCAGGGTCGCCGAGTTGACGGTGATCACCGGGCCCATCGACCAGGTCGGGTGCGCGAGGGCGTCCGCCGGGGTGACGGCCGCCAGCTCGGCCTTCGTCCGGCCGCGGAACGGGCCGCCGGACGCGGTGACCACCAGCTTGCGGACCTCCGTGAGCGGGCCCCGCCGCAGCAGCGCCTGGAACAGCGCGGCGTGCTCGGAGTCCACCGGGACGATCTGCCCCGGCTTGGCCACGGCCTTCACCAGCGGGGCCGCCGACGATCAGCGACTCCTTGTTCGCCAGCGCGAGGGAACGGCCGGCCTCCAGGGCGGCCAGGGTCGGGGCCAGGCCGATCGACCCCGTGATGCCGTTGAGGACGGTGTGACACTCGCCGCCGGCCAGCTCCGTGGCCGCGTCCGGCCGGCGAGGATCTCCGGAGAGCGCCTCGCTCCCGTACCGCTGCCGCAGTGCCTCGCGGAGCGCGGGCGCCTTGTCCCTGCCGGCGATGCCGACCCTGGCCACCCGCAGCGCGGTGCGCCTGCTCCGCGAGCAGCTCGACCGGCGCCGGCGGCGGAGAGGGCCGTCACCCTGAAGCGCCCCGGGTTGCGGAGCACGAGATCGATGGCCTGCGTGCCGATCGAACCGGTGGAGCCGAGGATGACGATCTCGCGCGGGGTGCCCGGGGGGAGGGGGGCGGAGTAGCGCAGATGCGGGTCAGCGAGGGAGTCGGTCATCCCCCTATTGTTGCCGCACGCGCGACGGTGCCGGGCGGGCGGCCGGAATTCTCGCCCCCGCCCCGCCCTTTCTCCGTTTCCGCAGGGGCCGCGCCCCTTCGGAACCCCGCTTGCGCGCGGAGGCGCGCGGGGCCCGCGCACCGCGCGGGTGGGCGGGGCCTGCGCCCACTTAGGGACCCCGAGCCGGGGTGCGCCGGTGAGAGGAGCGGCCGCGGAAGTGGGTGTGCAGGGGCAGCGAGCCCCGCCGCGGGGTGCATGGGCGCAGCCCTCGCGCGCGCGGCAGCGTCGTGTCGGGCCTCCTCGAGGACTGTCAGCCCGCTTGAGGAAACGCGTGAAGGGCGGGAGGGCAACAGCCGCCGCAGGGCGCACCCCGCCCCGTCCCTCAGTCGACCGCGCTCGTGGACGTTCTCCGCCTTCGATCTGGCTCTGGCGTACGCATCCGCGCCAGATCTCTACGGCCCGTCCCCGCTCGGGATCGAGAATGGCCGCCTCCAGACCACGCTCGTACGACCCGGTCATCACCCGCCGCCACCGACCTTCCGAGTCCACCCGTCCGTGTCGTACCACAGGGCGAGTCGAACAGCTCGTCCGCCCGGACCCGCGCCTGCCGGCAGAACCGCGATCGCGAGGCGTCCGTACGCCTCCGTCCCGTGCGCGCCGCTCGCGCGCGCAGCGGTTCGGCCCGCACGCACTGCGCGCTCACATTGCGTAAGCAGCTCGGCCCCGATGTCCACCACGCGCCCCAGTAAGGAAGCCCTGCTTGGTCACCAGCCGCCCCGTGCCAGCGCGACTATGGCGCAGTCAGTAGAACGTGCGAGCGCGCGAGCCTGGCGCGAGGACGTCGTTCAGACGTAGCGCAGTGCCCGGAGCAGGTCGCGGCAGCCGGCCGGGCTGTGAACTCTGTGTAGCTGGTCGGCCGCTGAGCCCGGACCCGCGCGACCAGCTCGGCAGCCAGCGGCGTAGAAGCCGCCATCGGCCGGGCGCCCGCCCTGCCTTGTCTGGCCCGAGGACTTGTCGGGGTCGATGAGGTCGCCCGCGACGGACAGGTGGGCGTCCACCGCCTCCCGCGCGATGAGCAGGTGCATGATCTCGGTCGAGCCCTCGAAGATCCGGTTGATGCGCGCGTCGCGCAGCATCTGCTCGGCGGGGACGGCCCGTTCGCCGCGCGCGGCCAGCGACGCCGCGCTCTCGTAGCCGCGCCCGCCGCGGATCTGGACGAGTTCGTCGGTCATCAGCCAGGCCATCTCGCTGCCGTAGAGCTTGGCGAGGGCCGCCTCGATGCGGATGTCGTTGCGGTCCTCGTCGGCCATCTGGCTGGAGAGGTCGAGGATCGCCTCCAGGGCGAAGGTCGTGGCCGCGATGAAGGAGATCTTCGAGCCCACGGCCTCGTGCTTCGCGATGGACTTGCCCCACTGCTCGCGCGCGGCGGACCACTCGCGGGAGATCTTCAGGCACCACTTGCCGGCGGAGACGCACATCGCGGGGATGGACAGCCGTCCGGTGTTCAGCGTGGTGAGCGCGATCTTCAGGCCGGTGCCCTCGGCGCCGATGCGGTGCGAGGCGGGCACCCGGACCTGGTGGAAGCGGGTGACGCCGTTCTCGATGCCGCGCAGGCCCATGAACGCGTTGCGGTTCTCGACGGTGACGCCCTCGGCCGTCGCCTCGACGACGAAGGCCGTGATGCCGCCCCGGTGCCCCTCGCTCTTCGGGACGCGGGCCATGACGACCAGCAGGTCGGCGACGACGCCGTTGGTCGTCCAGAGCTTGACGCCGTCGAGGACGTAGTCGTCGCCGTCGGGCACCGCGGAGGTGGCCAGCCGTGCCGGGTCGGAGCCGACGTCCGGCTCGGTGAGGAGGAAGGCGGAGATGTCGGTGCGGGCGCAGCGCGGCAGGAAGAGGTCCTTCTGCTCCTGGGTGCCGAACAGCTTGACCGGCTGCGGGACGCCGATGGACTGGTGGGCGGAGAGCAGCGCGCCCACGACGGGGCTGACGGAGCCCACCAGCGTCAGGGCCTTGTTGTAGTAGACCTGGGTGAGACCGAGGCCGCCGTACTTGACGTCGATCTTCATGCCGAGCGCGCCGAGCTCCTTGAGCCCGCGCACGGTCTCGTCGGGGATGCGGGCCTCGCGCTCGATCCGGGCGCTGTCGATCCGCGTCTCGCAGAAGTCGCGCAGCCGGGCGAGGAACTCCTCGCCGCGCCGCACGTCGTCGGGTGCGGGCGTCGGGTACGGGTGGATGAGGTCGAGCCGGAACCTGCCGAGGAACAGCTCCTTGGCGAAGCTGGGCTTCTTCCAGCCCTGCTCGCGGGCCGCCTCGGCGACCTGGCGGGCTTCTCGCTCGGAGACCGGCCGTACGGATGGTGCGGACATGTGGCACCTCGCCGCTCGAGTCGTGGCGTCGTCCCGGTCACTACCGACCGGTGCTACCCGTCCGTATGTACCCGATCCGGACGGCCTCTACCAGACCGCGTGCACGGTTCCGGCCCCGGCGGAGTGCCGCCGGGGCCGGAACCCGCACCTCAGAGCGCCAGGCCCGTCAGGACCAGCACCCGCTCGTAGGTGTAGTCGTCCATGGCGTAGCGCACGCCCTCACGGCCCACGCCGGACTGCTTGGCGCCGCCGTAGGGCATCTGGTCGGCGCGGTAGGACGGGACGTCGCCGATGACCACGCCGCCGGTCTCCAGCGCGCGGTGCGCGCGGAAGGCGGTCTGCAGGTCGTGGGTGAACACGCCCGCCTGGAGGCCGTACGGCGAGTCGTTGACGGCGGCGAAGGCGGCCTCCTCGCCGTCGGCCTTCGCGAGGGTGAGGACCGGGCCGAAGACCTCCTCGCAGGCGATGGTCACGCCGGCGGGGACGTCGGCCAGGACGGTCGGGGCGTACGTCGCGCCCTCCCGCTTGCCGCCGGCGAGCAGCTTCGCGCCCGCCGCGACGGCCTCGTCCACCCAGGACTCGACGCGCTTGGCGGCGTCCTCGCTGACCAGCGGGCCGACGTCGGTGGCGGCGTCCGACGGGTCGCCGGTGACCTGGGCCTCGACGGCCGCGACGACCTTGGGCACCAGGCGCTCGTACAGCGACGCGTCGGCGATGACGCGCTGCACGGAGATGCAGGACTGGCCGCCCTGGTAGTTGGAGAACGTCGCGATGCGCTGCGCGGCCCAGTCGAGGTCCGCCTCGGAGGACCAGTCGGCGAGGACGACGGCCGCGCCGTTGCCGCCCAGCTCCAGGGTGACGTGCTTGCGCGGGGCGGAGTCGAGGATCGACCAGCCGACGGGGCCGGAGCCGGTGAAGGAGATGACCGGCAGCCGCTCGTCCTGGACGAGCGCGGGCATGCGGTCGTTGGGGACGGTCAGCACGCTCCACGAGCCGGCGGGCAGCTCGGTCTCGGCCAGCAGCTCGCCGAGGACGAGGGAGGAGATCGGCGTCGCCGGGGCCGGCTTGAGGATGATCGCGCCCGTACGGCGATGGCGGGGGCGACGCTTGTGCGCGGCCAGGTTGAGCGGGAAGTTGAAGGGCGCGATGCCCAGCACGACACCGCGCGGGAAGCGGCGGGTCAGGGCGAGCCGCCCGGTGGAGGCCGGGTCGGTGTCCAGGCGCTGGCGTCACCGGCATTGAAGCGGCGCGCCTCCTCGGCGGCCCACCGGAAGACGGAGACGGCGCGGCCGACCTCGCCGCGGGCCCACTTGATCGGCTTGCCGTTCTCGGCGGATGATCAGCTGGCGATCTCCTCGGTGCGCTCCGTGAGGCGCTTGTGCGACGTGGTCGAGAGCGGCGGTCCGACGTGGGGCGGGAGTCCGCGGCGAACTCCTCGCGCACGGCGTGCGCGGCGGCGACGGCCTCCTCGACCTGCGCCTCGGTCGGCACGCTGACGGTGCCGACGAGCGGCCGTCCAGGAGTTGTGGACGTCGAAGGACTCCTCGCCGGTGGCCTTGCGGCCGGCCGCCAGAAGGCGGCTGCGTGCGGAGCGGGGGAAGAGTCATGGCCGCGGCCTTCCGGAGTGTGTGGATGTCGCCCTCACGGTAGGGCGTCCCGGTGGGCCGCTGTTTGTCCGGTGTGGAGCGGTGGGAGGGGGTGGCGCGCCGGATCGGCGCGGTGGGTTTTGCCCCTGGCCCGCCCTTTCACCGTTTCCTCCGGGGAGACCCCGGACCCCCATTCGTCTCGGGCGAGTCCTCAAACGCCGGACGGGCTGATTCAGCCCGTCCGCGTTTGAGACAACGGGCCAGGGGGCTATTCCCCGGCGAACCGGCCGTCCCGCCGACGTCGTCTTCAGCGCCAGCCACAGCTCCATCCGCACGTCCGGATCGTCCAGGGACGCGCCGAGGATCTCCTCCACCCGCCGCATCCGGTAGCGCAGCGTATGCCGGTGGACGCCAGATCCGCCGCCGCCGCGTCCACTGGCCGTGGCGTGAGGCCAGGCCCGCAGGAGCGACGAGGTCGCCGCGCCCGGTGGCGTCATGGGCGCGGAGGGCGCGCAGCAGCCCGTCCGCGAAGGCCCGTACCGCGTCGTCCGCGAGGAGCGGCAGGACGGAACCGGCCGCGACGTCCTCGTGCTCGACCAGCACGCGCTCCCGCGCCGCCGCGCGACGGCGAGCGCCTGCTCGGCCTGCCGAAGGCGGCCCGTCGTGGGGCCCGGCGGGCGCGGACAGCCCGAGCACCACCCGCCGTCTCGGCGAACTCCGCGCAGGCGGCCACCGCCGCGCCCCCGTCCGGCGCGAGGACGACGAGCCGCTCGCCCTCGGGGACGGCGAGCACCGCCTCGCCCGCCCGGCTCGCCGCGTCTCCACCGCGTCGGCCAGCCCGGCCAGCGGGTCGGCCCGGGCCTCCTCGTCCTCCGGGGGCGGCGCCCACTCCGCAACCAGCAACCCGGAACGGCGCGTCGAGGAGAGCTCCGTACAGCTCGCCGGCGACGTCCCGCGCGTGGTCCGCCTGGCCGACAGCAGCATCCGCAGGACCGCTGCGCGCCAGCCGCTGTTCCGCCTGGTGCAGGGCGCGGGAGCGCTCGGTGGCGAGGGTGAGGAGCGCGACGGCGGAGTTGACGGCGTAGCGCTCGGACGTGCCCAGCGGCGCGCCGGTGCCGACGGCGAGGACGCCGCGGGCGCGGCGCCCCGTGCCCAGGGACTGGAGCTCGACGCGGTCCTCGCCCTCCTCGGGGGCGACGACGGCGCTCGCGGGGGCGGACCGTTCGCGCAGCCGCTCGACCTGGGCGCCGAGGCGGGACGCGCGGCGGGTCGCCCACTCGGGGGCGGCGGCCACGACCGTGCCGGAGGCGTCGTACAGCGCGGCCCAGCCGTCGAGGCAGGCCGCGAGCCGGGCGAGCACCCCGGCCGGCCCGTCCGCCCCGAGGGCGGCCCGGGTCAGCTCCCGCTGGGCCTCGAAGCCTGCGGTGACGGCCCGGTACTGCTCGGCGGCGATGGCCGCGGAGACGGCCTTGCTGATGGCGATGAAGGGGGTGCGGCGGGGCACCTCCAGCAGCGGGAGGCCCGCCTCCGCCGCGGCGTCGACGAGCGCGGGCGGCGTCCGCTCGTAGTTGACGCCCACCGCGAATCCGAGGCCGACCACCCCGGCCCGGACGAGCCGGCGGACGTAGGGCCGGACGGTGTCCGGATCCGCCGCGTCGATCTTCATGGCGGTGGTCAGCAGCAGTTCGCCGCCCTCCATCCACGGGACGGGGTCGGCCAGCTCGCTGACGTGGGCCCAGCGGACGGGCGTGTCCAGCCGGTCCCCGCCCGCGAGCACGGTCAGCTTGAGCGCGGAGTGGTGGACGAGCGAGGCGAGGGTGGGAGGCATGGATCCTTGCTGTCATGACAGCGCCGTCCCGTATGAACGGCTGTCGCCAATTCTGCCTCAGCGGCGTAAACGCCGGTAAGGCGTGCCCCCTCACCTGCGGAGATCCACCAGCACCGGCGGCGCCGACGCGCCCCCCACCGACGTCACGGAGAGCACGGCATGCCCCGGCGGCACGGCATGGGCCAGTTCGGAGGCGGACCAGCGCTCGCGCTCGACCGTGCGGACGGTGACCGACTGGGCCGTGACCGCACGCCCGCTGATCAGCCGGCGCAGCACGTGCATGCTGCGGGAGAACGGGTCGTGGGCGACGACCTGACGGTCCGTCACATCCCGGGTCTCGACCCACTCCTTGCCCCAGACCTCGGCGAACAGCGCCCCGTCCCAGGTCGTCACCCCGGAGAAGGCCATCCGGCAGCCGACCGAGCCGAGCAGCGGGCCGCGCAGGGCCTCGGGGACGTCGTCGAGCGTCCGCAGGGTCAGGACGGCGCCCGCGTGGGCGGAGCGCAGCCGCTGCAGGCCGCGGACGGAGTCGGCGGTGACGGCCGAGGTCGCGTCGTCGAGGACGAGGCAGGCGAACAGCGACCGGTCGGCGCGGCTCGCCGCGCACTCGGTGAACTGGGCGAGCACCAGCCGGGCGAGCAGCCGGGACGCCTCGGCGTGCCCGCGCCCGGGCAGGTCGACACGGACGCGCAGCGGGTGTTCGAGGGTGCGCAGCGAGAAGGTGCGCCCGGGGTGCGCGGTGTCGAAGAAGCCCGCGAAGGCGGGCCGGTCCAGCAGCGCGAGCCGGTCGGCGAGCAGCGGGGCCACGTCGCCGGGGCGCTCGGCCTGCCGCTCGCGGGCGTCGAGTTCGCGCAGCAGTCCCTCCTGGCCGCCGGCCGTCAGCGCGGTGCGCAGCGCGCCGAGCGCCCCGGGGGAGCCGTCGAGGAGCCCGCGCAGTTCGGGGACGGAGGGGAAGCGGCCGTGGGCTGCGCGGTAGGGGCCGAGGAGCTGGGCGAGGGCGGTGGCCGCGCGGCGGCCGTCGGCCCCCGGCTGCGTGCCGGCGAGGTCGCCGACGAGGCCCTCGGCGAGGACCCCGGCGGCCTCGTCCGGGTCGTCGGTGCCACCGTAGAGGTCGAGGTCGTACTCCGAGTCGGGGCGGCCGATCTTCACCACGACGTCGAAGGCGTCGTCCGGCGCCAGGTCCGCGCCCTCCCCCGCTGCTGAACGCGCGGAAGGTGCCCCCATGCCGACCGCGACGACGGCCGCCCGCCCGGCCAGCGCCTGGAGGCAGAGCGACTCCAGGACGGGCCGCACCAGGCGCTCCGTCTTGCCGCTGCCCGGCGGACCGACGGCCAGCAGGGACGTGCCCAGCAGCCCCGGGTCGAGGGCGCAGCCCGTACCGCGGTGGGCGTAGGGGTTGCGACGGTCCTCGGCGGCGGTGCCGATCCGCACCTGCCGGGCGACCAGGTCGTGCCGGGCGGTGCGGACGCCCAGGTCGCGGGCGCCCGAGGGGTGCGGACAGGCGGCGGCGCCGTGCCGCAGGACGGTGTCGGTGAGGGCGGCGAGGCGGCCGGACCGGGCGGTGGCGGCCCGCCAGGCGACTTCGATGCGGGCGTGGTCGACGTCGTTCATCAGCCCGGCGCGGGCGTCTGCGGCGAGCCGGTCGGCGGCGGCGTGCGCCCCGGCGGCGCGCAGCCGCGGCCACTCGGCCGGGTCCTCCCGGGGCGCGGGGGCGACGGGCGGCGGCTCGCCCCCGTCGTCCCAGAGGCGGCGCACCAGGGGCGCGCCCCAGCGGCGCCAGACCTCGGGCCAGCGCCCGAGGCGGCCGAAGAAGAACAGCAGGACGGCGGCGGTCAGCGCGTAGTAGCCGTACGAGAGGACGACGAAGGTCATGCCGCTGCGCCAGGACTCGGCGGTGAAGTTGAACAGCGGCCACATCCACAGGCCGCCGAGGAAGCTGTTCCACAGCAGCGACCACAGCAGCCAGCAGGACAGCAGCGCGATCAGCGCGCCGCCGAGCAGCTGCCGCGCGGGCACCTTGACGGGCTCCTCGGCGGGCTTGGGCCGGTGGGCGAAGGCCCAGACGCCTGGCGCCGCCTGCGGGCGCGGGGTGCGCAGCCAGGCGAGGAACGGGGCCCCGGGCGGACCGTCCGGGACGGGGGCGTCCTCCTGCGGCGGGGCGGCCGGCGCCGGGGGCGGGGGCGCGGACGGACGGGGCGGGACGGCCGGCGGCACGGCCCGGCGCGGCGGCCGCCCGTCGCGTGGTGTCGCGGAGGCGTCCTCGCGTTCCGCCGACGCGTCGTACGTGCGCTCGATGTCCATCGCTGCCCCTCGCCCCCTCGCCCGCCCTCTGCCACGCGCGCGTCCGAAGTGTCCCCGGGCCAATCTAGTGGCCGGAAGCGGGGAGTTCAGCGTCTCCGGCAGGCCCGGACGCGATCGGCGCACGGGCGGCCCGCCCGGCGTGCCATGTCCGGTACGGACAAGGGGCACGGGCGACTTCTCCCGAACGGAACATGCCGAGGCCCACGGGGTCGCCCTAGCCTGCGACCAAAAGTCCGCGTTCTTCCCCCGGGAGCCCCTCATGACCGAACTGACCGGAGGCCCGTCCCTCCCCCAGGAGCGCCGCGTCGTCACCGCGATCCCCGGCCCCAAGTCGCTGGAGCTCCAGGCCCGCCGCACCGCCGTCGTGGCCGCCGGCGTCGGCTCGACGCTCCCGGTGTTCACCACCCGCGCGGGCGGCGGCGTCATCGAGGACGTGGACGGCAACTCGCTGATCGACTTCGGTTCCGGCATCGCCGTGACCTCGGTCGGCAACAGCGCCGAGGCCGTGGTGCGCCGGGCGACCGCACAGCTCGCCGACTTCACCCACACCTGTTTCATGGTCACCCCCTACGAGGGCTACGTGGCGGTCTGCGAGCAGCTGGCCGAGCTCACCCCCGGTGACCACGCCAAGAAGTCCGCGCTGTTCAACTCGGGCGCCGAGGCCGTCGAGAACGCGGTGAAGATCGCCCGCGTGCACACCAAGCGCCAGGCGGTCGTCGTCTTCGACCACGGCTACCACGGCCGCACCAACCTGACGATGGCGCTCACCGCCAAGAACATGCCGTACAAGCAGGGCTTCGGCCCGTTCGCCCCCGAGGTCTACCGGGTGCCGGTGGCCTACGGCTACCGCTGGCCCACCGGCCCGGAGAACTGCGGCCCGGAGGCCGCCGCCCAGGCCATCGACCAGATCACCAAGCAGATCGGCGCCGACAACGTCGCCGCGATCATCATCGAGCCGGTGCTCGGCGAGGGCGGCTTCATCGAGCCGGCCAAGGGCTTCCTGCCGCGCATCGCGCAGTTCGCCAAGGACAACGGCATCGTCTTCGTCGCGGACGAGATCCAGTCCGGCTTCTGCCGCACGGGCCAGTGGTTCGCCTGCGAGGACGAGGGCATCGTCCCCGACCTGATCACCACGGCCAAGGGCATCGCGGGCGGTCTGCCGCTCGCCGCGGTCACCGGCCGTGCCGAGATCATGGACTCGGCGCACCCGGGCGGCCTCGGCGGCACGTACGGCGGCAACCCGGTGGCCTGCGCCGCGGCGCTCGGCGCCATCGAGACCATGCGCGAGCTGGACCTCAACGCCAAGGCCAAGCGTATCGAGGAGGTCATGAAGGGCCGCCTCGCCGCCATGCAGGAGAAGTTCCCGGTCATCGGCGACATCCGGGGCCGCGGCGCGATGATCGCGATCGAGCTGGTCAAGGACCCGGCGACGAAGGAGGCCCACCCCGCGGCCGCCGCCGCGCTCGCCAAGGCCTGCCACGCGGAGGGCCTGCTGGTCCTGACCTGCGGCACCTACGGCAACGTCCTGCGTTTCCTGCCGCCGCTGGTCATCGGCGAGGACCTGCTCAACGAGGGTCTGGACATCATCGAGGCGGCCTTCGCCGGCCTGTGATGGCCCGTGTGTCCGTGGTGCCCCGTGCGTCCGTGGACATCCGTGCGTGAAGAACATGTGCGGGGCGGGTGGTGGAGGGGTGACGCGGCTACCACCCGCCGCTTCCGCTGCCGTACGGTTTCTGCGGATGAGTGAGACATCCCGTCCGCGGAACCGCGCGGACGCCGCCCCACCGGTGCTTCCCCCAGCACCGGTGCGGCCGTGCCGTCGTGCACACCGGATCGGACGACCGCCCGCCCCACACCCCCCGGGGCGCGCGGTGCACCGGCCGGGACGGCGGCCCCGGAACTTCCCCCCCTGTTCCGGGGCCGCCGACTCACCTCTTCCTGCCGCTGCTGGCGCCTGTCCTGTTCGCCCTGATCGCCTGGCAGGTCGTCACGGACGGCCCGCTGCGCGCGCTCGACGAACGGCTGGGCACCGCGTCGGCCTCCTCCGCCTTCCCGCGCTCCCTCGCGGGCTTCCTCGCCGATCTCGGCAACGCGTCCGTCGCCGTGCCGGTGCTGCTCGCCGCGTGCGGGTGGGCGGTGTGGCGCGGTGCGCGTACGTGGCGGCAGGCGCTGGCGGCGTGTGTGTGCATGGCGGCGGTACCGGCGTTCGTCGTCCCGCTGAAGCTGTGGATCGCCCGGCCGGGGCCGCCGGGGATGGGGCCGGGCGGATATTTCCCGTCGGGGCATGCGGCGACGGCGGCGGTGGCGTACGGGTTAGTGGTGCTGCTGCTCGCGGGTGGGCGTAGGTGGTGGTTCTGGGCGGCGGTGTACGCCGTGCTCAATGTGGGCGTGGGGGTGGGGCTGGTGCGGTGCGGGTATCACTGGCCGTTGGATGTGGTGGGGGCGTGGTGCGTGGCGGGTTTGTTGTTGTGGTTGGTGCCCCGGTCCCGCCCTCTCACCATCTCTCCCGGGGCTCCGCCCCTCGGCCCGGCACCGCGCTCCGCGCGGTGAGCGATGCTCCGCGCGGGCGGCCGGCCGTCCGCGCTCCGTGTGGTGGGCGGGGGCGCAGCCCCCACGCCCCGGCGGGGACTGCGCCCCCTGCACCCCCGCCTCCGGGGCTCCGCCCCTGGCCCCCCGTTCGGGGCTCCGCCCCGGACCCCGCAACCGCGCTCCGCACGGTTGTCCTCAAGCGCCGGACAGGCTGAAATGGCGCGCCCGGACCTGAAATCCAGCCCGGGGCGCACCATGCAGCCCGCGCTCCAAATCCGGCGCGGGCGCGCACTTCAGCCCGTCTGGGGGTTGCCCCCCGTCCGGGGAGTTTGAGGACAGCGCCCGCAGGGCGCTGGTGGAGCCCGCGTCGGCGGGCCCGGCGGAGGCCAGGGGCGCAGCCCGGCCGGAGCCCAGCGGGCTCGACCCACCCTGGGTCCAGAGAGCGAGGGGACGCGACCCCGGTCGGGTGCAGGGCCGCAGCCCCGCCGGAGGCCAGGGGACGGAACCCCCGGTCGGGTGCAGGGGCGGAGCCCCGGCGGGGCGCAGGGGCGGAGCCCCGCCCACGCACGCGCGGAGGCGCGGGCCCCGCACTGCCGCGCCGAGCGGCATCAGGCCCGCCGCGCCGAGCGGCACCGGGGCCCGGGGCCGGCGCCCCGGTTTCGGGAAGGGGCGGGGTGGGGGAGAAAACTCACCCCCCAACCACCCCGTGCAAACGCCCCCTCCAGCCCCACCGGATCCGTCAACACCCCCGACCCATCGGGCGGCACAAGCCACCGCACCAGACAAAGCCCCCGCAGCGGATGCGGGATCACCACCCATGCCCCGTCCCCCACCCCCCGCACCCCCGTGCCCACCCACCGCCCCGCCGTCCCGGGCGGGACGAGGAAGCCGACCCGGCCGGCCCGCGCGTCCAGGAGCACCGGGCCGGGACGGCGCCGCGTCCACCGGGACAGCAACTCCGCGGCGGGACACCCGAGCGCGGCGGGGACGACGAGCACGTCCCAGACCCGCCCGGCGGGCAGGAGCGCGATCCCGAAGGGGTTCCGCTCCCACTCGCGCCGGCAGGCCCGCGGGTCGGGCGCGGCCGAGGCCAGCCACTCCATCGCGCTTCGTCCGCTTCCCGTACCGCCCCTGCCCATGCGCCGCCTCCAACGCCTCGCCCTGTGTGCGTACATGGATGAGAGGCGACGGGCGGCACGTCATGACGCGAGTGCCGCGAACAAACTCGAGCGAACTCAAAGAAGCTCAACTGTCGAAGCCCAGGCCGGCCTTGTCCATCGCCTTCAGCCAGAGGTTCCGCCGCCCGCCGTTCTCGTCGGCGCGCGTCATGGACCACTGGGTGAGGCCGATGCCCACGGACCGCACCGGCTCCGGCGGGAACGGCAGCGGCTTGGTGCGGACCATCTCCGGCTCCGTGCGCTCCGTCCGCTCCCCGGCGAGCAGATCGAGCATGACGTCCGCGCCGAAGCGGGTGGCACCGACGCCGAGCCCGGTGTAGCCGAGGGCGTAGGCGACGCGCCCGCCGTGCGCCGTGCCGAAGAAGGCCGAGAAGCGGGAGCAGGTGTCGATGACGCCGCCCCACGCGTGGGAGAAGCGCACGCCCTCCAGCTGCGGGAAGCAGCGGAAGAAGTGCTCGGCGAGGCGCCGGTACGTGTCCGGGTTGTGGTCGTACTCGGCCCGGATCTCGCTGCCGTAGTGGTAGACGACGTCGTAACCGCCCCACAGGACGCGGCGGTCGGCGGTCAGGCGGAAGTAGTGGAAGTGGTTGGCGTAGTCGCTCAGCCCCTGCCGCCGCTTCCACCCGACCGCCGCCAGCTGTTCCTCGGTCAGCGGCTCGGTGACCAGCGCATAGTCGTAGACGGGCGCGATGTACGGACGCAGCCGCTTGACGAGGGAGGGAAAGGCGTTGGTGGCCAGCGCGGCCTGCCGGGCGAAGACGCGTCCGTACGGGGTGCGGACGGCGACGCCGGCGCCCCGCGAGGACAATTCACTGCCGGGGGTGTGCTCGTAGACGCGGACGCCCAGCTCCAGGCAGGCCCGTTTGAGGCCCCAGGCCAGCTTCGCCGGGTGGAGCATGGCGACGCCGGTGCGGTCCCAGAGGCCGGCGAGGAAGGTCGGGGAGTCGACCTCGGCGCGAAGCGCGTCACGGTCGAGGTACGTGTGGCCGGTGAGGCCGTGGGCGGCGAACTCGTCGGCGGTCTCCCGGAGTTCGCCCACCTGGTGCGGGGCGGTGGCGATCTCGATCTCGCCGGTGCGCTCGAAGTCGCAGTCGATGCCGTGGCGGACGAGGGCCGCCTCGATGCCGTCCAGGTTGCGGCGGCCGAGGTCCTCCAGGAGGCCTATCTCGTCGGGCCAGCGGGCGAGTCCGTTGCCGGTGCCGTGGGTGACGGAGGCGGCGCAGAAGCCGCCGTTGCGGCCGGAGGCGGCCCAGCCGCATTCGTCGGCCTCGATGAGGACGACGTCCCGGGCGGGGTCGCGTTCCTTGGCGTTGAGGGCGGTCCACAGTCCGGAGTAGCCGCCGCCGACGACGAGCAGGTCGCAGTGTTCGTCGCCGACGAGGGCGGGGCGGGGCCCGGGCCGCCCGGGGTCGTCGAGCCAGTAGGGGCGCAGAGTGGTGTCGGAGAGTGCTTGGGCAGGGTTCATGGCACGGGCGGCCATGGTCTCAGCTCCTTCTTCGGCGTCTCCCAGCCAACTGACCGGCCAGGACACACATCACGGCGATGACGAACATCGCGGTCCCGATGACATTGATCTGAACGGGCGTGCCCCGCTGCGCCGCTCCCCAGACGTACATGGGGAAGGTCACGGTGGAGCCCGCGTTGAAGTTGGTGATGATGAAGTCGTCGAAGGAGAGCGCGAAGGACAGCAGCGCTCCCGCGGCGATGCCGGGGGCGGCGATGGGCAGCGTGACGCGCAGGAACGTCTGCAGCGGGGTGGCGTAGAGGTCCTGGGCGGCCTGCTCCAGGCGCGGGTCCATGCTCGTCACCCGGGCCTTGACGGCGGTGACGACGAAGCTCAGACAGAAGGTGATGTGGGCGACGAGGATCGTCCCAGAAGCCGAAGCTGACACCGGTGTTGAGGAAGAGCGTGGCGAGCGAGGCGGCCATGACGACCTCGGGCATGGCCATGGGCAGGAAGACCAGGCTGCTGACCGTGGAACGGGCCCGGAAGCGGTACCGGGCCAGCGCGAAGGCCGCCGCGGTGCCGAGGACCGTGGCGCCGACGGTGGCCCACAGGGCGATCCAGAGGCTGAGCGAGAGCGAGCCGCACAGGCCGTCGACGTCGCAGGGGTGGGTCCAGGCGTCCGTGGAGAAGCGCTGCCACTCGTAGTTGAAGCGGCCGTTGGGCTTGTTGAACGAGAAGACCGTGACGATGACGTTGGGCAGCAGCAGGTAGGCCAGGGTGGCCAGGCCGGCGAGGACGACGAGGTTGCGGCGCAGCCAGCGCAGCGGACGGACGGTGGTCGTGATGCTCATACGACGTCCTCCGTTCCGGCGCGGCGCAGGTAGACCGTGACCATGGCCAGGATCGCGGCCATGAGGATGAAGGACAGGGCCGCGGCGGTCGGGTAGTCCAGGACGCGCAGGAACTGGGACTGCACGACGTTGCCGATCATCTTCTGGTCCGGGGAGCCGAGCAGTTCGGCGTTGATGTAGTCGCCGGTGGCGGGGATGAAGGTGAGCAGCGTGCCCGCGACGACCCCGGGCATGGACAGCGGGAAGGTCACGTGCCGGAAGGTCGTCAGGGGCCGGGCGTAGAGGTCACCGGCCGCTTCGTGGAGCCGGCCGTCGATGCGCTCCAGGGAGGTGTAGAGCGGCAGGATCATGAACGGCAGGAAGTTGTAGGTGAGTCCGCAGACGACGGCGAGCGGGGTGGCGAGGAGCCGGTGCCCCTCGGTGACGCCGAGCGCGTCGGTGAGGCCGAGGACGTGCAGCGAGTCCAGCGCCGAGACGACGGGGCCGCCGTCGGAGAGGATCGTCTTCCAGGCCAGGGTGCGGATCAGGAAGCTGGTGAAGAACGGCGCGACGACCAGCACCATGAGCAGGGTCCGCCAGCGGCCCGCCTTGAAGGCGATGAGGTAGGCGAGCGGGTAGCCGAGGATCAGGCAGAGGACGGTCGCGGCGGTCGCGTAGCCGACGGAGCGCAGGAACTGCGGGTAATACTGGGCCAGGGCGTCCCAGTAGGTGGCGAAGTGCCAGGTGACCTGGAAGCCGTCCTCCAGCGAGCCGGTCTGCACGGAGGTCGAGGCCTGGTACACGAGGGGCGCGACGAAGAAGAGGAGCAGCCAGAGGATGCCGGGGAGCAACAGCCAGTAGGGGACGAGGCGTCCGCGGCGGGCGGGTGCGGCGGGTGGTGCGGCAGGGGCGGTGGCGGTGGCGGTCGTCGTCACGAGGGCCCCTCCCCCAGGTCGACGTCCGTACCGGCCTCGATGCGCTGGGCGGCGTCCAGCCCGAAGCCGTGGCCCGGGTTCCAGTGCAGGAGCACCTCGGCGCCGGGGACGAGGCGGGGGTCGCGCTCGATGTTCTGCTCGTAGACGGACAGGCCGGAGGCGCCCGCCGCGACCGGGCTGTCGACGACGTACTGGGTGGAGACGCCGATGAAGCTGGACGTGGCGATGCGGCCGCGGACGCGGTTGCGCCCGGCGGGCACGGTGTCGGCGTCGTCGGCGTGGGTGAGGGTGATCTTCTCCGGCCGTATGCCGACGAGCAGCTTGTCCCCGGCGCGGGCGGCGACCGGGCAGCGGTCGGCGGGCAGCGCGAGCTTGGTGTCGGCGGCGCGCAGCACGATGGCGTCGCCGGCGGCGTCGAGGACCTCGGCGGTGATGAGGTTGGAGGTGCCCAGGAAGTTGGCGACGAAGGTGGTGCGCGGGGTCTCGTAGAGGTCGGCGGGGGCGCCGAGCTGTTCGACGCGGCCCGCGTTCATCACGGCGACGGTGTCGGCCATCGTCATGGCCTCCTCCTGGTCGTGGGTGACGTGCACGAAGGTGATGCCGACCTCGGTCTGGATGCGCTTGAGCTCCAGCTGCATCTGGCGGCGGAGCTTGAGGTCCAGGGCGCCCAGCGGCTCGTCGAGGAGGAGGACGCGGGGGTGGTTGATGAGGGCGCGGGCCACGGCGACGCGCTGCTGCTGGCCGCCGGAGAGCTCGTGCGGCCGGCGCCGGGCCAGGTCGCCCAGCTGGACGAGGTCGAGCATCTCGCCGACCTGCTTCTTCACGGACTTGACGCCCCGGCGGCGCAGCCCGAAGGCGACGTTCTCGAAGATGTCGAGGTGGGGGAAGAGCGCGTAGCTCTGGAAGACGGTGTTCACCGGGCGCTTGTACGGCGGGAGGGCGGTCACGTCCGTGCCGCCGAGCACGACGGTGCCGGTGGAGGGCTCCTCCAGGCCGGCGATCATGCGCAGAGTGGTGGTCTTGCCACAGCCGGAGGCCCCGAGCAGGGCGAAAAAGGATCCCGCGGGGACCGTGAGGTCCAGCGGGTGCACGGCGGTGAAGGCGCCGTACTGCTTGCTGATCCCGGCGAGGCACACATCGGTGCCGCTGCCGCTCGGGGCGGTTGCTGTCATGGGTGTGGATCCAGAGGTGTGGGGGCGTAGAGCACATAACAGTGACATACGGACGCGGGACGTTGCGTCCGGGTCGTGCGGGTGCCGCATCGCTCACCTCCTCCGCCGGCCGCGCGGGCTCGGGGACAGGCGTTGCTCCTGCCGGATGTGATCGCCGATCCTGGCAGAGGAGGGGCCCCACAACAAGAGATTCCGTCGCAGAGAATTGGCTCTGCGACGGAATCAGCGCTTGCGCGGGATGCGGCGGGCGGGGGTCAGAGCATGCTCGACCCGATGGCGGCCGCGATGGCCAGATAGACCAGCGGCAGGATCAGGCCCAGGATGCCCAGGACGATGCCCGCGGTCGCGGCGCCGCGGTTGGTCGCCTCCCCCTTGGAGACCTTGGAGCGGCCGACGCCGCCGAAGACGATGCCCAGGATGCCCAGGATGATCCCGAAGAACCACAGGAACACGACCGCGCTGCAGATCGCGCCGATGAGGCCGGTGACCAGACCGGCGGTGCCCATGCCGTTGCTGGGCTGGGCCGGCGGGTACGGGCCCGCGCCGTACGGCTGAACCGGCGGGGCGGTCGGGTAACCCCCTTGGTAGGGAGCGCTGTTGGCGGCCGGGTAGCCGTAGCCGGGCTGCTGCTGCGGAGGCTGCTGCGGCTGCGAAGGCGGGCCGTAAGGATTCTGACCGTAGCCGGACAAAGTAGTGGATCCCCTCGTTGGATATACGCCGGGCAATGTTATGACCATGACCGGCGGCCGGGAGCCGGGCTCCGGATAATCACTCTGCGTTGTCAGTGCCCGCTGCCAGAATGGCCGTCATGACATACACGGGGGAAACACCGACCGGGCGAGCGGAGCGGACCGCGCATCTGGCCCGGTCCGTCGGGGAGCTGACGGCCGCTGTGGAGCGCGGCGAGCAGCCGGAGTACGTCCTTTTCTGGGGCCATCGCCCCCGGCGGGACGGGAGCGTGGGGCCCGGCTGCTTCAGCCAGTGGTGGCCCTCGCCCTTCACGGTGGACGGGGTGGTCTACCCGACCGCGGAGCACTGGATGATGGCCGGAAAGGCCCGCCTCTTCGCCGACGCGGAGGCCGAGGCCCGGGT
>NZ_BAAAXZ010000015.1:0-12658 GCF_039535865.1 Streptomyces thioluteus | reverse complement strand
GAACGCGCCGCCCCACTCGCTCCCGCGCTGCTGGGGCAGGCTCGGCCCGCCGCCGTGGCGGGCCCGGCCACGGCCGCGCGGACCGCCCTGGCCGGGTACGCCGGGCGGCGCGCGATGCGATGCCGCAGCGCTCGACTCCTCGCTCCCGTGCGGCTCTTCCCGCCCGTCACTCCCATAGCGGAGGCTCCCGTGCACGCCGGACACCGAACAGCGGCCCAGCGTCGCACAGCCACCTGCGCCTGTGCAGACGCACGAACGGCAACCACTCGTCCGGGGAGCCTTCGCACACCGGAGCGCTCGGCGGCCACACGCCATCGGCCGCTGTCCGCCCGTCTCGACAGTCAATCAACGGTCACCCGACCGGGAACACCTTCCGAACGCCCGCCTCCTTTCGGGAGCACCCGGATCGCCGCTGCGTCGATCGCCGCTGCGCCGATCCGACTCACCTACGGACCGGAGCCCGGCCGGCCGGCCTACGCGGCAGGCCGCGAGCGCAGCCCCTCCAGCAGGATGTCCAGCAGCCGCGAGGACGCGGCCGCCTGCTGCGCCGCGTCCGGCAGCGAGGGTGCCGCCGTGGCGATCACCAGCAGCACGTCGGCGACCGTGACGTCCGGGCGCAGCTCGCCGGCCGACCGGGCCCGGTCCACCAGACGCCCGACGACCTCGCAGCAGCGCCGCGGCGCCCGCACCGTCCCGCTCCTCGACGGGGGCCGCCGGTGCTCGACGAGCCGCAGCTCGTGCAGCTGGCCGCCGGGACCCGCCCGGCTGCCGCTGCTGCGGCACCCGCGCCTGCGGCGGCACGGCCGGCTCCGCGGCCTCCACCTCGACCCCGACGCGCAGCACCTGCGGCGGCAGCAGCCGCCCCGCGCCCGAGGCCACCGAGGTGCGCAGGAACCGCGACAGCGCGGACCACGGCTCGTCCTCCTGGCCCAGAGCCGTGCGCGCCTGCTCGGTCAGCCGTGCGGTCTCTTCCTCGGCTATGCGCCTGACCAGTACGTCCTTGCTCGGGAACCGTCGGTAGACCGTCCGACGCCCACGCGGGCCCGGCGCGCCACGTCCTCCATCGGCGCCCCGTACCCCAGCTCGCCGAAGACCTCGCGAGCCGCCCTCAGGCACGTGCTCCAGGTTGCGCTGGGCGTCCACGCGCAGCGGCGTGTTACGACCGCCGTTGCCGTCCGACGGCGCGACAGCGGTCGACCAATGAGTGCCCTGAATTGGCATGTTTTCCCCCGGTTATGACGTCTCCCCCCGGAGACTCCCCGCCCTGACTGCCGGGACACGGCGCTTTCGGCGCCCCGACGAAGTACGAACATAGTTGAGCCCACGTCAAGAAAGAAGGGGGGTAGTTCCGCACAGTCCACCCCCAATTGGAGTACGCGCCGGGAGCCGGTTGATTCCGCACCACTTCACCACCCCGGCGCATCCTTGCTGACCTGCGGACCTTCTTACGACAGGGGCAACAGGACGGGCGGCAGGCCAGCTCTGCCGCCAGTCATATGTTCGGCCCGGCCCTGTGGACAAACTCCGGTAACTCGGTGCGTCATGGGAGAGAGCTGTGAACGCGAGGATGCGAAGGGACAGCCTTGGCCAAAGAATCGGCGGTGAGGCGAGCGGCGCGCATTCTGGTCGTGGGCGGCGGATACGTGGGCATGTACGCCGCGCTGCACCTCCAGCGCCGGCTCAGAAAGGGCGAGGCCGAGATCCTGGTCGTCAGCCCCGACCCCTACATGACCTACCAGCCCTTCCTCCCCGAGGCCGCGGCCGGCTCCATCTCGCCGCGCCACGTCGTCGTCCCGCTCCGCCGCACCCTCAAGCGGTGCGAGGTCGTCGTCGGCGAGGTGACCTCCGTCGACCACGCCGGACGCACCGTGCACGTGAGCACCCTCGCCACCGAGGAGGAGGGCGTCGGCGACATCCCCCTCCACTACGACGAACTGATCGTCGCCCCCGGCTCCGTCTCCCGCACCCTCCCCGTCCCCGGACTCGCCGAGCACGGCATCGGCTTCAAGACCGTCGAAGAGGCCATCGGCCTGCGCAACCACGTCCTCGAACAGCTCGACATCGCCTCCTCCACCCGCGACCCCGAGGTCCGCGACGCCGCCCTCACCTTCGTCTTCGTCGGCGGCGGCTACGCGGGCGTGGAGGCCCTGGCCGAGCTGGAGGACATGGCCCGCTACGCGTCCCGCTACTACCACAACATCTCCCCCGACGACCTGCGGTTCCTGCTCGTCGAGGCCACCGACCGGATCCTCCCCGAAGTCGGCCCCGAGATGGGCCGCTACGCCCTGCGGGAACTGCGCGGCCGCAACATCGACGTACGCCTCGGGACCCGCCTCGACTCCTGCGAGGACCGCGTCGCGGTGCTCAGCGACGGCTCGCGCCACCCCGCCCGCACCCTGGTGTGGACCGCCGGGGTCCGGCCGCACCCCGTCCTCGCCGCCACCGATCTCCCGCTCGACGAACGCGGCCGCGTCCGGTGCCGGCCCGACCTTCGGGTGGAGGGCACCGACCACGCCTGGGCCGCCGGCGACGCCGCGGCCGTCCCGGACCTGACGGCCGGGAGCGAGGGCGTGTACTGCGCGCCCAACGCCCAGCACGCCGTCCGCCAGTCGAAGATCCTCGCCGGCAACGTCCTCTGCTCCCTGCGCGGCCACTCCCTGCGCCACTACCGGCACGCCTACGTCGGCTCGGTCGCCTCGCTCGGCCTCCACAAGGGTGTCGCACACGTCTACGGACAGAAGTTCAAGGGCTACCCCGCCTGGTTCCTGCACCGCGCCTACCACCTCAGTCGCGTCCCCACCTTCAACCGCAAGGCGCGCGTCCTCGCCGAATGGACCCTCGCGGGACTGTTCAAGCGTGAGATCGTCTCGCTGGGCTCGCTGGAGAACCCCCGGGCGGAATTCGAACTCGCCGCGGGCACCGGCCGCCATCCGGAGGCCAGTTGACGCACGCGCCACGCCGACGCCGGAGCGGGGAACTCCCGGCGACGGCTCCGACGTCTCACGGATGTCAGCCCGGTCGGCCACACTGGACGTGTGACCATGGGTGGGTCCGCACTTCCGAAGAGTAACGATCGCGAGGATTTGGACGTTTGCTGCATTCCCCCGGGGGCCGGCCCCCGCACCGCCAACAACGCCCGCGCGCCGGGCGCGCGGCTTCGCCACCCCACGTCGCCGAGCTGATCCGGACCGACTCCGCGAGGTAATCCTCAGTGAACTTCACCCGCTGGAGCGCCCGGCTCCCCGGCACACAGCGCCGAGCCGCGGCCCGCGCCGACCGCAAGACCGCCACCGCACCGGCCGCCGCCGGCTCCGTCCCCGCGGCCCGCGCCGGATCCGGCCCGCACACCGCGCCCGTCCCCACTCTCGACGGGCTCTCCGTCCACGACCTGCTCGGCCAGGTCCCGGCCCTCGTCGCCGTCGTCTACGGGCCCGATCACCGCATCGCCTACGTCAACGACGCCTACGCCGCCCTCTTCGGCCCCCGCACCCCCGGCGGACCCGCCCGCGAGGCCCTCCCCGAGCTGCAGGAGCTCGGCCTGCTCGCCCTCATGGACCAGGTCCTGCGCAGCGGCCGGCCCCGCACCGTCAAGTCCCGCCGCGTCACCGCGGCCGACACCCCCGGCGCCCCCGACCGGGACACCCGCATCCGGCACGGCTACTACACCTTCACCTGCTCCCCCATCCAGGTCGGGGCCGGCCGGGCCGGGGACGGCGGGCCGGACGAACGCGACGGCGCCCAGCCCGGCGTCCTCGTCTTCGCCGCGGACGTCACCGACCAGGTGGAGGCCGCCGAGCGGCTGCGCATCAGCGAACGCCGCCAGCGCGAGGCCGCCGTCACCCTCCAGCGCAGCCTCCTCCCCCAGGAGCTGGAGCAGCCCGACGACCTCCGGGTCGCCGCCACCTATCAGCCCGGCGGCAAAGACACCGCCGTCGGCGGCGACTGGTACGACGTGATCACCCTCGGCGCCGGCCGCACGGCCCTGGTCATCGGCGACGTCATGGGCCGCGGGGTGCGCGCCGCCGCCGTCATGGGCCAGCTCCGCACGGCGGTCCGGGCCTACGCCCGCCTCGATCTGCCGCCCCACGAGGTGCTCCAGCTCCTCGACGGGCTGGCCGCGGAGATCGACGCCACCCAGATCGCCACCTGCGTCTACGCCGTCCACGATCCCAACGAGGGCCGGCTCGTCTACGCGTCCGCCGGCCACCTGCCGATCCTCGTCCGCGACCCGGAGGGCACGGTCCACCGTGCCGCCGAGCCGACCGGCCCCCCGCTGGGCACCGGCGGCTGGCTGCACACCTCGGGAAGCGTCCCGCTCGGGCCCGGCTCCAGCGCCGTCCTCTATACGGACGGCCTCGTCGAGCGGCGCCGCGAGGACATCGACGAGGGCGTCACCGCCCTCGAGCGCGCCTTCGCCGGCGCCACCGGATCGCCCCAGGTCATGTGCGACCGCCTCATCCGCACCCTCGGCATCACGGAGGAACACGACGACGACGTCGCCGTCCTCGTCCTCCAGCACCCCGCCCGCACCGGCCACGATGCGGAGCTCTTCCACAACGCCGCGCTCGAACTGCTCGGCGGCATCGAGGCCGCGCCCCGCGCCCGCGCCTTCGCCTCCGGCGTCCTGGCCAGCTGGCGCTTCCCCGCCGACCTCCGCGACCTGGGCGTCCTGGCCGCCAGCGAACTCGTGGCCAACTCGCTCCAGCACGGCATGCCCCCGATGCGCCTGCGCCTGCGCCGCACCGACCGGCGCCTGATCATCGAGGTCACCGACGGGGACGACCACCTCCCGCGGCGCCGTCGCGCGGAGCCGGCCGACGAGGCGGGACGCGGCATCTCCATCGTCGCGACCATCGCCTCCTCCTGGGGCTCCCGGCGCACGCCCGGCGGCGGCAAGGCCGTCTGGTGCGAATTCGCCCTCCCGGAGAAGCCCGCCCACGTATGAGGCGGGCCGCCCCTTGGGGCGGCCCGGCGGCGGAGCGGAACGGCGACGGGTCCCGAACGGGACCGCCGTCAGACGCCCACCGGCATCCGTCGGTCGGCATCGCCCGCGATCACGGACGCCTCCACGGCGACGGCGGCGGCATCCGCCCGCCGCTCCTCGGCGGCGCGCACCGGATTGTCCTGGGCGGGCGTGAGCCTGCTGCCCATCCGCAGCGCCAGCACCGAGATCCCCAGCGAGCACAGCACCAGCAGCACGATGTAGGGCGCGTACAGTCCGGCGCCCGCCATCATCCCGCCCGCGGCCGGACCGGCGGCCAGTGCCAGCTGCTTCACCAGGGCGAAGGCCGAGTTGTACTGACCGACCAGCCGGGCCGGCGCCAGATCGGCCACCAGCGGGGCCATCGTCGGCGACAGCATCGACTCGCCGATGCCGAAGAGGGAGAACGTCGAGATCAGCAGCGTGGCCGCGACGGCGTGCGACCCCGATATGAGGCCCGAGACCCCGGCGGCGATCCACGCCACGGTCCATATCAGCCCCACCAGCGCGACGACCCGGCTGCGCCGGCGCCGCTCGACCAGCCGCAGCACGACGAACTGGGTCAGCACGATCGCCGCCGTGTTCGCCGCCAGGGCGATGCCCAGCGTCGACGGCGAGATCTTGGTGACCTCCACCGCGTAGGCCGCGAGACCGGACTCGAACTGGCCGTAGCAGGCGAAGAACATCACGAAGCCCAGGACCAGCAGCTGCACCATCGCCCGGTCCGAGAGCAGCGTCCGCCAGCCGCTCTTCGCGGAGCCGTCGGCCGGTATCGCGTCGTCGACCCTGGGGGCCTTCGGCAGCCGCACGGTCGCGACCGTGGCACCCAGCACCAGGAACATCGCGGACTCGATCGCGAAGAGCCGCACGAAGCTCGACGCGTCGGACGTGTCCACGATCTGGCCGCCGAGCAGGCCACCGACGCCGAGACCGAGGTTGTTGAGGAAGAACTGCATGGCGAACGAGCGCGACCGCGTGGTGGTCGTCGAGCACCAGACGATCATCGTCGCCAGCGCCGGCTGGATGACCGCTATACCGGCACCCAGCGCCGCCGCTGCCGCGATCACCAGCGACTGGGTGTCGGCCAGGCCGAGGCCCATCGACCCGACGGCGGCGGAGACCGTACCCGCGACGGCAACGGGCAGCGGACCGCGGCGGTCGATCGTGCGGCCGACGAACGGCAGCACGAGCAGCGCGGCGACGGCGAACGTCGCAAGCACGACACCTGCCGTGGTCGCGCCGAGATTCCGGACCTGTGACACGTAGATGAACAGGTACGGGACCGTGAAGCCGTTGCCGAACGCGCTCAGCGCGTTGCCCAGCTGGATCCGGCGCAGTGCTGCGCCCATCGCGGTGGTCACACTCACCCCCTAGGCCGAGAAGCGGCCTGGACTGCTGCCCCGCAGGGCAACAGTCCAGGCCTGAAGACTTCAGACGTAAACTTCGAAGCTAAAGAGTACACATCAAAGGGCTTTAGCGGCAAGGGGTCATGTCATACTGCCGCTCATGGCTGACACCCCCGGCCCCGCCGAGCCGAGCCTCGAAGAGCAGATCGCCGCCTACCAGCGCGAGTTCCAGGACCTGGACCCGCAGGTCGAGAAGGTGGTCTCGGCCCTCAGCAGGCTCAATCGGCGCATGAACGTCGCGTACGGTCGGCAGACCGCCGAGCTGGGCATAAGCAATGCCGAGTGGGAGGTCCTCAAGGCCCTCGTCCTCGCGGGCCGCCCCTACCGCCTCGGCCCCGGCGACCTGGCCAAGCGGCTCGGCCTGACCCCCGCCGCCATGACGCACCGCATCGACCGCATGGTCGCGGAGGGCCTCGTGACCCGGGAGCGCGACGGCAGCAACCGCGTCCGGGTGATCGTCGGTCTCACGGACGACGGCCGGGAGAAGTGGCTGGACGCGATGCGGCTCGCCTCGGTCTTCGAGGAGGAGCTCCTCCAGGACCTCACCGGCGACGACCGTGGCAAGCTCGGCGAGCTCCTGACCCGGCTGCTCCGCCGGGTGGAGACGGCCCAGCCGGACGCCGGCGGAAGGCTCCAGGGCCTCGACTGACGCGGTGGGGCCGCGGGTTGACACGGGGGCAGCGGATCCGTAATGTACTCCGAGCTGCCACGGAGCCGGATCGGTTTTTCGGGGCGGCGTTTCACGCCAGCTCGGCGGGATCCACTACTGCACGGCCCCTGAACGGGATGAATTTTGGCATGCCGGAATTCGGTCCGAGACTCCGATTAGGAGTCGCCGGGGAAATCCGCTAAAGTAGTGATCACGCCGGAAGGCGCGAAACACCCCGCTCCAACAGGGGGCCGGAAACGGAATTCGGACCGGAAACGGAACGGAAAACGGATCTGGTAAGGTTGGAAACACCGAAGGGAAGCGCCCGGAGGAAAGCCGAGACCGAGTCTCGGTGAGTACGAAGGAAGCGTCCGTTCCTTGAGAACTCAACAGCGTGCCAAAAGTCAACGCCAGACTATAAAATAACCCCGTCCCGGCCGTTCGGTTGGGATGAGGTTCCTTTGAAAAACACAGCGAGGACGCTGTGAACGGCCGGGCTTATTCCGCCTGGCTGTTCCGCTCAACGCGAGTGTTGAACCCGATTACGGGTACACATTCACGGAGAGTTTGATCCTGGCTCAGGACGAACGCTGGCGGCGTGCTTAACACATGCAAGTCGAACGATGAAGCCTTTCGGGGTGGATTAGTGGCGAACGGGTGAGTAACACGTGGGCAATCTGCCCTGCACTCTGGGACAAGCCCTGGAAACGGGGTCTAATACCGGATATTACCTTCGAGCGCATGCTTGAGGGTGGAAAGCTCCGGCGGTGCAGGATGAGCCCGCGGCCTATCAGCTTGTTGGTGGGGTGATGGCCTACCAAGGCGACGACGGGTAGCCGGCCTGAGAGGGCGACCGGCCACACTGGGACTGAGACACGGCCCAGACTCCTACGGGAGGCAGCAGTGGGGAATATTGCACAATGGGCGAAAGCCTGATGCAGCGACGCCGCGTGAGGGATGACGGCCTTCGGGTTGTAAACCTCTTTCAGCAGGGAAGAAGCGAAAGTGACGGTACCTGCAGAAGAAGCGCCGGCTAACTACGTGCCAGCAGCCGCGGTAATACGTAGGGCGCAAGCGTTGTCCGGAATTATTGGGCGTAAAGAGCTCGTAGGCGGCTTGTCGCGTCGGATGTGAAAGCCCGGGGCTTAACCCCGGGTCTGCATTCGATACGGGCAGGCTAGAGTTCGGTAGGGGAGATCGGAATTCCTGGTGTAGCGGTGAAATGCGCAGATATCAGGAGGAACACCGGTGGCGAAGGCGGATCTCTGGGCCGATACTGACGCTGAGGAGCGAAAGCGTGGGGAGCGAACAGGATTAGATACCCTGGTAGTCCACGCCGTAAACGTTGGGCACTAGGTGTGGGCGACATTCCACGTCGTCCGTGCCGCAGCTAACGCATTAAGTGCCCCGCCTGGGGAGTACGGCCGCAAGGCTAAAACTCAAAGGAATTGACGGGGGCCCGCACAAGCAGCGGAGCATGTGGCTTAATTCGACGCAACGCGAAGAACCTTACCAAGGCTTGACATACACCGGAAACGGCCAGAGATGGTCGCCCCCTTGTGGTCGGTGTACAGGTGGTGCATGGCTGTCGTCAGCTCGTGTCGTGAGATGTTGGGTTAAGTCCCGCAACGAGCGCAACCCTTGTTCTGTGTTGCCAGCATGCCTTTCGGGGTGATGGGGACTCACAGGAGACTGCCGGGGTCAACTCGGAGGAAGGTGGGGACGACGTCAAGTCATCATGCCCCTTATGTCTTGGGCTGCACACGTGCTACAATGGCCGGTACAATGAGCTGCGATGCCGTGAGGTGGAGCGAATCTCAAAAAGCCGGTCTCAGTTCGGATTGGGGTCTGCAACTCGACCCCATGAAGTTGGAGTTGCTAGTAATCGCAGATCAGCATTGCTGCGGTGAATACGTTCCCGGGCCTTGTACACACCGCCCGTCACGTCACGAAAGTCGGTAACACCCGAAGCCGGTGGCCCAACCCTTGTGGAGGGAGCCGTCGAAGGTGGGACTGGCGATTGGGACGAAGTCGTAACAAGGTAGCCGTACCGGAAGGTGCGGCTGGATCACCTCCTTTCTAAGGAGCATATAGCCGACTGCAGACAAACGTTCTGCACGGTTGCTCATGGGTGGAACGTTGACTATTCGGCACGATGGGTGAGGGTTCGCTAGTACTGCTTCGGCGTGGAACGTGAATGTGAACTGGTCGTGTCGGGCACGCTGTTGGGTGTCTGAGGGTGCGGGCTGTACAGCCTGAACCTTCTGCGCTGGCCCCAGTGAACTCCGGTCGTGGATCGGGGGTGGTGGGTGGCTGGTCGTTGTTTGAGAACTGCACAGTGGACGCGAGCATCTGTGGCCAAGTTTTTAAGGGCGCACGGTGGATGCCTTGGCACCAGGAACCGATGAAGGACGTGGGAGGCCGCGATAGGCCCCGGGGAGCTGTCAACCGAGCTGTGATCCGGGGGTGTCCGAATGGGGAAACCCGGCAGTCGTCATGGGCTGTCACCCGCTGCTGAACACATAGGCAGTGTGGAGGGAACGCGGGGAAGTGAAACATCTCAGTACCCGCAGGAAGAGAAAACAACCGTGATTCCGGGAGTAGTGGCGAGCGAAACTGGATGAGGCCAAACCTATGGCGTGTGATACCCGGCAGGGGTTGCGTCGTGGGGGTTGTGGGATCTCTCTTCTGTCGTCTGCCGGCGACAGGACGAGTCAGAAACCGTAGTGATAGGCGAAGGACATGCGAAAGGTCCGGCGTAGAGGGTAAGACCCCCGTAGCTGAAATCATTGCGGCTCGTTTGAGAGACACCCAAGTAGCACGGGGCCCGAGAAATCCCGTGTGAATCTGGCGGGACCACCCGTTAAGCCTAAATATTCCCTGGTGACCGATAGCGGATAGTACCGTGAGGGAATGGTGAAAAGTACCGCGGGAGCGGAGTGAAATAGTACCTGAAACCGTGTGCCTACAAGCCGTGGGAGCGTCGCACAAGGAGCTTGCTTCTTGTGTCGTGACTGCGTGCCTTTTGAAGAATGAGCCTGCGAGTTTGCGGTGTGTTGCGAGGTTAACCCGTGTGGGGAAGCCGTAGCGAAAGCGAGTCCGAATAGGGCGGTTGAGTAGCGCGCCCAAGACCCGAAGCGGAGTGATCTAGCCATGGGCAGGTTGAAGCGGAGGTAAGACTTCGTGGAGGACCGAACCCACCAGGGTTGAAAACCTGGGGGATGACCTGTGGTTAGGGGTGAAAGGCCAATCAAACTCCGTGATAGCTGGTTCTCCCCGAAATGCATTTAGGTGCAGCGTCGTGTGTTTCTTGCCGGAGGTAGAGCACTGGATAGGCGATGGGCCCTACCGGGTTACTGACCTTAGCCAAACTCCGAATGCCGGTAAGTGAGAGCGCGGCAGTGAGACTGTGGGGGATAAGCTCCATGGTCGAGAGGGAAACAGCCCAGAGCATCGACTAAGGCCCCTAAGCGTACGCTAAGTGGGAAAGGATGTGGAGTCGCAGAGACAACCAGGAGGTTGGCTTAGAAGCAGCCACCCTTGAAAGAGTGCGTAATAGCTCACTGGTCAAGTGATTCCGCGCCGACAATGTAGCGGGGCTCAAGCGTACCGCCGAAGTCGTGTCATTGCAGTACATACCCCCAACGGGGACTGTGATGGGTAGGGGAGCGTCGTGTGCCGGGTGAAGCAGCCGCGGAAGCGAGTTGTGGACGGTTCACGAGTGAGAATGCAGGCATGAGTAGCGATACACACGTGGGAAACGTGTGCGCCGATTGACTAAGGGTTCCTGGGTCAAGCTGATCTGCCCAGGGTAAGTCGGGACCTAAGGCGAGGCCGACAGGCGTAGTCGATGGACAACCGGTTGATATTCCGGTACCCGCTTTGAAACGCCCAATATCGAATCAGGCGATGCTAAGTCCGTGAAGCCGTCCTGGACCCTTCGGGGAAAGGGAAGTGGTGGAGCCGACGGACCAGACTTGTAGTAGGTAAGCGATGGGGTGACGCAGGAAGGTAGTCCAGCCCGGGCGGTGGTTGTCCCGGGGTAAGGGTGTAGGCCGTGTGGTAGGTAAATCCGTCACACGTTAAGGCTGAGACCTGATGCCGAGCCGATTGTGGTGAAGTGGATGATCCTATGCTGTCGAGAAAAGCCTCTAGCGAGTTTCATGGCGGCCCGTACCCTAAACCGACTCAGGTGGTCAGGTAGAGAATACCGAGGCGTTCGGGTGAACTATGGTTAAGGAACTCGGCAAAATGCCCCCGTAACTTCGGGAGAAGGGGGGGCCATGTCTGGTGATGAGTCTTGCACTCTGAGCTGGGTGTGGCCGCAGAGACCAGCGAGAAGCGACTGTTTACTAAAAACACAGGTCCGTGCGAAGCCGTAAGGCGATGTATACGGACTGACGCCTGCCCGGTGCTGGAACGTTAAGGGGACCGGTTAGCTTGGATTCGTCCAGGCGAAGCTGAGAACTTAAGCGCCAGTAAACGGCGGTGGTAACTATAACCATCCTAAGGTAGCGAAATTCCTTGTCGGGTAAGTTCCGACCTGCACGAATGGCGTAACGACTTCTCGACTGTCTCAACCATAGGCCCGGTGAAATTGCACTACGAGTAAAGATGCTCGTTTCGCGCAGCAGGACGGAAAGACCCCGGGACCTTTACTATAGCTTGATATTGGTGTTCGGTTCGGCTTGTGTAGGATAGGTGGGAGACTGTGAAGCATGCACGCCAGTGTGTGTGGAGTCGTCGTTGAAATACCACTCTGGTCGTGCTGGATGTCTAACCTGGGTCCGTGATCCGGATCAGGGACAGTGTCTGGTGGGTAGTTTAACTGGGGCGGTTGCCTCCTAAAGAGTAACGGAGGCGCCCAAAGGTTCCCTCAGCCTGGTTGGCAATCAGGTGTTGAGTGTAAGTGCACAAGGGAGCTTGACTGTGAGACCGACGGGTCGAGCAGGGACGAAAGTCGGGACTAGTGATCCGGCGGTGGCTTGTGGAAGCGCCGTCGCTCAACGGATAAAAGGTACCCCGGGGATAACAGGCTGATCTTCCCCAAGAGTCCATATCGACGGGATGGTTTGGCACCTCGATGTCGGCTCGTCGCATCCTGGGGCTGGAGTCGGTCCCAAGGGTTGGGCTGTTCGCCCATTAAAGCGGTACGCGAGCTGGGTTTAGAACGTCGTGAGACAGTTCGGTCCCTATCCGCTGTGCGCGTAGGAGTCTTGAGAAGGGCTGTCCCTAGTACGAGAGGACCGGGACGGACGAACCTCTGGTGTGCCAGTTGTTCTGCCAAGGGCATGGCTGGTTGGCTACGTTCGGGAGGGATAACCGCTGAAAGCATCTAAGCGGGAAGCCTGCTTCGAGATGAGGACTCCCACCCACTTGATGGGGTAAGGCTCCCAGTAGACGACTGGGTTGATAGGCCAGATATGGAAGCCTGGTAACGGGTGGAGTTGACTGGTACTAATAGGCCGAGGGCTTGTCCTCAGTTGCTCGCGTCCACTGTGTTGGTTCTGAAACCACGAACAACCAAAAGTGCCGGTTGTTGATAATGTTTCATAGTGTTTCGGTGGTCATAGCGTTAGGGAAACGCCCGGTTACATTTCGAACCCGGAAGCTAAGCCTTTC
>NZ_BAAAXZ010000014.1:0-27085 GCF_039535865.1 Streptomyces thioluteus | reverse complement strand
CCGCGTGGCCACCATCCCGCGCTTGACGGCCTCTCCCAAGCGCGCGTAAGTGGGATGACTCGCAGGCATCTATGTCCCCTTTGGCATATACATGGGCGTTAAGGCAGCCTCGGGGAGCACTGCTTCGCGTTCCAGGTGCTGTGGAGCGAACTCGCGGACATGGCGAGGCCGCTGGGCGACCTGACACCCCCTCAGGCCTGATGACTGTATGTACTCGGCAAGTTACTTGTAAAGGGAAGGTGAGGGTTTGCTGTAGGTATCGCAACGCCCGACCGTGAAAAACGGAATAAATCTGGGCAAGTTTGACATTCGTTCATTCGGATACAAGAGGGCAGGTGCTTGGTTCGGGCACAGTCGGAGGATGTCTCTCACATGAACTACCGTGATTCGTTGAGCCGTTAATCACCCAACGAGCTGCCAGGGGGCATCCGATCGTTGTTGCCCTCGGGCAACAGGGGGCCAAGGACGTAATCGGGCTACACGGGCGGTACGTCGCCCTTGCGTTGCGCACGGCCAGCAACGACCGACCGGGGTGCTCGCTGAGCAAGACACGCCGTCTTGGGCGGAAGGCCGCCTCAGCCATGATGGTCCGTTCATCGCCACGGCTGACGGGCGCGATCGGCCACGTACACGGATCATCCTGCGCAGGCGAGCTCGCCGTGCAGGGCAGGCCGAAGTGCTGGGGTTCGACGCAACTCAGGTGCCCCGGGAACGGCCGTGTCCTACAACTGACTTACCACCCAGCCTCACCCAGAGGATCCTGAGACCCGCAATCCACCCACGCACCATCACACCGATCGCACGGCGGGAGTGGATCATGAAGAAGGCACAACGGCTGGTGACGCTGCTGGCAGGTCTGGGGCTCGTGGCCGGCGGGGTGTTGGCCGCCGGGCCGGCGTCGGCGGGCGCGGAAACACCGCGCCCGGCGTCCAAGCACCCCACCCTGGTCAGCCAGAGATCCTTCAGCACGACGTCGTTGTCGCAGACCCTCTGCTGGACCGGGGTCAACGACGAGCAGATCATCACCTGGTACGGCGCCCCGGTCACATCCTCGCAGCCCGTCGTGGCCTCGGCCTCCGAGGGCGGCATGTACGCGGAGGGCACGGGCGATGCACGCGTCTATGCCGAGAACACCACCGTATTGAACAGTGCGGTCCAGGTCCGGGTGCACACCGGCTGGCGCACCCCGCTCAACATCTGCATCCACTACGTCGGCGTCTGACCTGATCGGTCCAAGTCTCGTGCCGTCATGGGCCGTTTACTCCGCGCTGGGCCGAAACCGATCCTTGCGGGGATGCTGAGGCGGACGTGACGATGGAGGCATGACGCAGCCGGGCGAGGACGCGGGCAGCAGAAACAGCGGACGGGGTGCGGCACGGCGGACGGTGCTCGGCGCGGTAACGGTCGGCGCGGCGGCCCTCGGGCTGCCGGCGGCGGCCGGAACCGCGCAGGACGGGCCCGCGCGCCACCGGCCCACCCGACAGCCCCCATCGCCCGAACTCCGCGCGCTGCTGCGGGAGATCGACCCGCGCCGCGTCGAGGCGACCGTCCGCAGACTGGTCTCCTTCGGCACCCGGCACACCCTGTCCGCCCAGGACGACCCCGTACGTGGCGTCGGCGCGGCCCGCGACTGGCTCCTCGCCGAGCTGCGCCGCTCCGCACGGGCCTCCGGCGGCCGGATGACCGTGGAACTCCAGCCGTTCGTACAACAGCCCGGACCCCGTATCCCGGTGCCGACCAGGATCACCAACGTCGTTGCCACCCTGCGGGGTTCGGTCACCCCCGACCGAATCTACGTGGTCTCGGGGCACTACGACTCACGGAACAGCGACCCCATGAACGCGACCGGCGACGCGCCCGGCGCCGACGACGACGCCTCCGGCGTGGCCGTCGTCCTGGAGCTGGCCCGGGTCTTCGCGACCCGGCGGCCGGCCGCGACCGTCGTGTTCGCGGCGGTGGCGGGCGAGGAGCAGGGGCTGTGCGGGTCCGGGCACATGGCCCGGACGTTCCGGGGTCAACAGGCCGATGTGCAGGGGATGTTCACGAACGACATCGTGGGGAGTCCGACCGCCGAGGACGGCTCGCGCGACCCGTACACGATCCGGCTGTTCGCCGAGGGGGTGCCGACCTCGGAGACGCCGGAGCAGGCCGAGACGCGGCGTTCGGTGGGCGGCGAGAACGACTCGCCCTCGCGCCAGCTGGCCCGGTTCGTCCGGGACACCGCCGAGAACGACGCGACGGGGATGCGGGTGCGGGTGGTCCACCGCCGCGACCGCTATCTGCGCAGCGGCGACCACATCCCGTTCCTCCAACAGGCCTATCCGGCAGGCCGGTTCACCGAGCCCGCCGAGAACTACGCGCACCAGCACCAGGACGTGCGGGTGGCGGACGGCAAGCAGTACGGGGACCTGCCCGAGTTCTGCGACTTCGGCTTCATCGCCCGGGTGGCCCGGGTGAACGCGGCCGCCCTGTGGTCGCTCGCCCGGGCCCCCGGCACCCCGCGCGGCGCGAGGATCCGCACCACCGCCCTCGGCAACTCCACCGAACTGGTCTGGGAGCGCGGCCCGGAGCCGGACCTCGCCGGGTACGAGGTGGTGTGGCGGGAGACGACCGAACCGGAGTGGACCCACGTCATCCCGGCCGGGAACGTGACCCGGCACACCGTCGACCTGTCCAAGGACAACGTCTTCTTCGGCATCCGCGCGCTGAACCGCTCCGGCCTGCGCAGCCCGGTCGCTTTCCCCGCGCCCCAGGCGTGAAGCCCCGCGCACCCCTCATGTCATGACGAAAGGACAGTCGCATGCGAAAAAGATTAAGAAGAGGGCACAGACGCATCGGTTGACTGGTCAGGACTTTCAGGACAAGTCTGGTGACCTCCACGGCGATTGCGGCACTTCTGGTCACCGCGCCGGGCGCCACCACGGCCGCGCCCCGGAACAGTCTCAGCTCCCTCGGCTCCTCGATCGCCGCGGCGCGCAACGCGGACGGACGGCTGGAGCTGTTCGTCGTCGACGGCGGCGGGGGCGTCTTCCACCGCCGGCAGATCAACCCCGGTGGCGGCTGGTCCGGCTGGGAGAAGCTGGACGGCGTGTTGAGGCCCTGAGACTGCGCAGCACCGACAGCATCACCGGCCGGAGACGAGCCCGGCCAAGTGGTGCAGCGAGTCGGCCAGATACTCGGGGCCGATCTGCCCCACCTCGGTCAGTGGCGCCCGGTCGACGGATTCCCGAACCCGGCCCGTGCCGTCGATCGCGGCGTGGGTCGTCGGGTCCGCCAGCACCGCGAACACCTTCGCGGCGGGCACGGCGACGGTCGGGGTGGCGCTCGCGCTCTCCCGGTCCACGGTGCGAGGCTATCCTCAGGGCCCCGGCGGGGATCCGGCGTCCGCTCAAGATCCACAGAAGATCCATAAACCGCCTCTTAAAACCCTCTTAGGACATTTCTCCACGCTGTGGCCATGGCTACAGCACACGACACCCTCTCGGTGGTCGTCGGAGCGGGCGGTACCGGCGGCCACATCTACCCCGGCCTGGCCGTCGCCGAGGCGCTGCGAAGAGCCGTCCCGGACGCGGTCATCAGCTTCGTCGGCACCGAGCGCGGCCTCGAAACGAAGCTGATACCCGAGGCCGGGTACCGGCTGCACACGGTCGACATGATCCCGTTCGACCCGTCGCTCGGCGCCCGCAGGTTCCTGCTGCCCGCCGATCTGCTCCGCTCGGGCCTCCAGGCGCGGCGGGTGATCGAGGAGCAGGGCGCCCAGGTCGTCATCGGCATGGGCGGGTATCCGAGCGCGCCCGCCGTGCTCGGGGCGCGGCTGGCGGGCCGGCCCGCGCTGGTGCACGAGTCCAACGCGGTACCGGGGCGCGCGAACCGCTTCGCGGCGACGCTCACCCCGCACGTGGCGCTGGCCTTCGACCGTACGCGGCGCCACCTGCCGGCCCGGACCGCCGAGCGGGCCCGCACGGTGGGCATGCCCCTGGTCGGCGCGGTCGCGGGACTCGGCCGCGGGGCCCGGGAGGCCCTGCGCGACACCGCCCGGCGGGCCTTCGGGGTACCGCCGCGGGCGCGGGTCGTGCTGTTCAACGGCGGCAGCCTCGGCGCGGCGCGGCTCACCGAGGCCGCGGTCGGCCTGGCGCGGCAGTGGCGTACCCGGCCGGACGTCCATCTGGTGATCAAGACCGGCCCGGCGGCGCTGGAGGACGTCCGGGCCCGGCTGGCCGCGGACGGATCCGACCGCGTCGCCACGGCCGTCGGCTACCTGGACCGCATGGACCTGGCCTACGCCGCCGCCGACCTCATGGTGTGCCGGGCCGGTTCGGCCACGGTGGCGGAGCTGGCGGAGCTCGGGATGCCCGCCGTGCTCGTCCCGTACCCGCACGCCCCGCACGACCACCAGACCCACAACGCCCGGGTGCTGTCCGACGCGGGCGCCGGGCTGCTGCTGCCGGACGCGGAGACCGACGGCGACCGGCTGGCGGAGCTGATCGGCCCGCTGCTCGCCGACCCGCGGCGGCTGGCCGCGATGAGCGCCGCCGCCCGCCCCGGCACCCACGCCGCGGCCGCCGGCCTGATGGCCGAATGGGCGCTGCGCCTGGCCGGCCGCGCGCCCGCCACCACCCCTGTCCTGACGACGAGTTGAGAGGGATGCACCGCACCATGAACGAGAACGACACCTGGCAGGACAGGACGGTCCTGGTCACCGGGGCCGAGGGATTCATCGGGTCCACGCTGGTCGACCTGCTGGTGGAGCGCGGCGCCCGGGTGCGCGTGCTCGCGCACTACAAGCCGTACGCCGAACGCGGCCATCTGGCCCGCCACTTCGGCCCCGACTCCCCCGTGGAGGTCCTCGCCGGGGACGTGCGGGACGCGAACCGCGTGACGGACGCCGTCGCCGGGTGCGACACCGTCTTCCACCTGGCGGCGCTCATCGGCATCCCGTACAGCTACGCGGCGCCCGAGGCGTACGTACAGACCAATGTGGCCGGCACGGAGAACGTGGCCGCGGCCTGCCGCCGGCACGGCGTGCGCCGCATGCTGCACACCTCCACCAGCGAGGTCTACGGCACGGCCCGGACCGTCCCGATCCGCGAGGACCATCCGCTGCAGCCCCAGTCGCCGTACTCCGCCTCGAAGATCGGCGCGGACATGCTGGCGCTGTCCTACGCGCACACCTTCGACCTCCCCGTCACGGTGGTGCGCCCGTTCAACACCTACGGGCCGCGCCAGTCCGCCCGCGCGGTGATCCCCACGATCCTGTCCCAACTGCACTCCGGCGCCGACGAGATCCGGCTGGGCTCGACGACGCCCACCCGGGACTTCACCTACGTCACCGACACCGCGGAGGGCTTCCTGGCCCTCGCCGACTGCGATCGGGCCATCGGCCACGCGGTCAACCTCGGGACCGGACGCGAGATTTCCGTCGGCGATCTGGCCGTCTCGCTGATCCGGGCCTCGGGCCGGGACGCGAAGGTCGTCGTGGACGAGTCGCGGCTGCGGCCGGCCGGCAGCGAGGTCGAGCGGCTGCTCTCGGACAACTCCCGCGCCCGCGAATGGGCCGGCTGGAGCCCGCGGGTGGACCTGGCGGAGGGCCTCGCCCGCACCTCCGACTGGGTCAGGGACAACCTGCACCTCTTCTCCCCCGACCGCTACCAGGTGTGAGTCAGGAACGAACGACATGACGACGACCAAACGCCGCCGCATAGGGGTGGTGGCCTGCGCGGCCGCCCTGGCCCTGATCGCTTGGCCGGTACTGAAGTTCTCCGGTGTCTTCTCCGACGAGGGCGACCCGATCACCTTCGGCACGAACGGCGGCGGAGGCACCGGCGCCCACGGCACCCTCATGCCCACCGGCCCGAAGGCCGGCTTCCGGGTCGCCAACACCGTGCAGGACGGCACCAAGATCGGTGTGGTCACCCTCGACGGCAAGAAGTCCGGATTCAAGGGCAAGGTGTGGGTCTGGGCCCCGAAGCAGTACGACGACCCCAAGTACGCCAAGTCGGGCTTCCCCGTCCTCATCGCCCTGCCCGGCGGCAACGGCTACCCGGTCAACTACTGGATGGGCACGGACCTGAAGCTCCAGTCGTCCATCGCCCAGTGGTCGAAGGAGGGCAAGAGCCTGCCCTTCATCGTGGCGATGCCGGTGCTCAACCCGGACGACAAGAACTACTACGACGGCAGCGACATCCCCGGGCAGCCGAAGATGGGCACCTGGCTGACCGAGGACGTCCCGGACCTGATCAAGGCCAACTTCCGTACGCTGAAGCAGCGTGACGGCTGGGCCTTCATGGGCTCCTCCTCCGGCGCCTTCGCGGGCCTCAAGGCGGTGCTGAAGCATCCCGACAAGTTCAAGGCCGTAATCGCCTCCGGCCCGGACATCGTCCCCGACTCCCCGCTGTGGGCCGGCCACTCCGAGGAGAAGGCCGCGAACAACCCGGAGGTGCTGGCGAAGCGGCTGATCGACGGCAAGGGGCCCGACGTCTACCTCGCCTTCCAGGTCGGCACGAAGGAGCGGACGTCGATGAAGAACACCAAGGACTTCATCGCGTCGTACGGGAACAAGGGCCCGGTGCACACCACACTGCGGGAGATCCCGGACGGCGAGCACAACGCCAAGACCTATGTGCCGAGCATGGGCATGGGCCCCATCCAGTGGATCAGCGAGCACATGACGGGGCCGACGCCGTGATCCGGTGATCTCAGGACGCCGGCACCAGCCCGTCCGCCACCAGCCCGGCGAGGACCGCCTCGCCGAGCGCATGCACGGCGGACTGCGGCCGGACCATGACCGTGAACTCCTTGATCCGGCCGTCCTCGTGGAAGTGCAGCAGATCGACACCGTGGATCTGCTTGCCGCCCACGACGGCGCGGAAGAGCAGGACCGCCGACGGGGCCTCCGCCCCGTCGGCGGTCTCCGCGCTGCCGGTGTGGTGCCCGATGTAACGGAAGTCCTCGAAGATGCGCAGCAGGACGCCGAAGAGGCCCAGCACCATGGGCTTGCCCTCGAAGGGCGAGAACTTCACGGGGCTGTGGAAACGTATGTCGTCGGTGAACAGCTCGTCGAGGGCGGCGGGATCACGCCGCTCGACGGCGGCGCGGAAGCGGTCTGCTGCGGTCACGGCACACCTCTCATGTAAGTGACTACTCACTTTATGAATAGCATGACGAGTGACCCCTGCGACAGATGTGTTACGCGTCGCGGGCCGCCGGGCGGGCCAGGGCCGGCGGGGCGTAGAAGGACTTCTCGGCACGCCCGGCGATGGCATCGCGGGCGAAGCGGATCAAGTGGTGCCCCGTGACGGCGGCTTGCATCATGCCCTCGATGTCACGGCGCCGCAGCGCGTCCGCGGTCATCCGCCAGAAGTCCCGGCGGTAGTCCGCGCGTACCCCGCAGTGCCACAGGACCCGGGCGATGATCGGGAGCGACCGCAGGACGGTCCGCGGCGCGTACCGCCGGGAGGAGCGGGGGCACGGCAGTCGCCGAGGATAGGTCGTGGTCATCTGGTGCAGATAACGCCCGTAGAGGTGAGCGGGCCGGTAGGCATGGCCGATCACCCGCCGCCAGCCGTCCAGGACGACGTCCTCGGGCAACCGGAAGACCACGTTCGACTCGCGATTCCCCGCGTCGTCCAGGATCCGGCCCTCCTTCTCCAGGCGCCGCCACAGCGGCGTACCGGGCAACGCCTGCAGGACGTTGACGGTCAGCAGAGGGATGCGGCCGGCGTCGATGAAGCGGATGACCTCTCGTACGTCCCGGGCTCGTCGGTGTCCAGCCCCAGGATGATGCCGGAGACGACCTCGATGCCATGGGCGTTGATCTCCGCGATGGCGTCGAGCAGGGGCGAGCGCAGATTCTGCGTCTTGCCGATGGCCCGCAGGGCGTTCTCCTCGGGCGTCTCGACGCCCACGAAGACCTTGGTGAAACGGGCCTCGCGCATCAGGGAGAGGAGCTCCGGCCGCTTGGTGATGTTCAGCGTGGCCTCGCACGAGAAGTCCACCGGATAGTCGTGCCGCCGCTGCCAGCGCACCAGTTCCTCCAGCAGGGACCTGGCAGCGTGGGGATTCCCGATGAAGTTGTCGTCGACGAAATAGACCACGTTGCGCACCCCGCCGGCGACGAGCGCGTCGAGCTCCTCGGTGATCCGCCGCGGCGTCTTCAGCCGGGGATTGCGGCCGTAGAGTTCGGGAATGTCGCAGAAGTCGCACCGGAAGGGGCAGCCGGAGGAGAACTGCACGGTGCCGCTCAGATACTCCGACACGTCGATCAGGTGGAACGCGGGGACGGGGAAGTCCTCCAGAGGCAGCCGATTCACCGTGCGATAGACCTCCTGCCGCGCGGGGCGGCCGAGGTCGCGCGCCAGCCGATCGGCCAACGCCTCGGTGGCATCGCCCAGTTCCCCCAGGTGAAGGATGTCCGGCTCGGGGTACCAGTGGGAACACGCCGAGACCGACGGCCCGCCCAGCACGGTCAGCAGCCCCCGCCGCCGGGCAACGGACACGACGGCCTGGATGTGGGCGTGCTGCACGTGCATCCCCGACACGAGGACCACATCCGCCCGGTCGGGATCCCTCTCCGTAAGGGGACGGACGTTCTCGTCGACGACGCGGACGTCCCAGCCCCGGGCCGAGAACCAGGCGGCGATCACCAGAATGCCCTGCGGCGGCATGAACGCACGCGTTCCGATCAGGCGGGAGGCATGGTCGAAGGTGCCGAAGGACCGCGCGTAGCGCGGCGAGACGCACAGCATCCTGCGGGCGTTCGGCACTCTCCCTCACTCCTTTCGGCAGTGGTCTCCCGCGGTCCGCGACAGGAATGCGGCGGACTCGGCCCGCCGGGGCGGCGTCGACCAGGTGTAGGCGTCGGGCGCGAAGGAGCGCAGCCGCCTGACAAGCCGCCCGGTGGACCAGGGCCAGCAGAAGGTGTTCACCCCGGGAAGGCCGAAGTAATAGCCGGACCCGTCCGCGGTGTTGTAGACGGTGGTCCGCAATGCCGCCTGAAGGGTCGCGTGATGCGCGTCCTGGACCTCCGGACGGACGTCGAGGGACGTGAATCCGCCGGCGCGCAGATGGATCAGGGCGCGGACGATGTGGTGGAGTTGGGCCTCCACCGCGGTGGGGACCGCAGTGGTGCCGGAGAACAGGTTCGGCCCCGGGAGCAGGAAGAGGTTGGGGAAACCGCTGACGCTCGTCCCGAGATAGGCGCGGCGGTCGCGCTCCCACGTCCGGGCCAGGGCGGTGCCGTCGGCGCCGTACAGGGCGAACGGCACAGCGCCCACGTGGAATCCGGTGGCGAGGACGACGACGTCCGCGCGGGCGCGCGTGCCGTCGGCACCGATGACGTCATGGCCCCGCACAGAGGCGGCCCGGGTGGGGTGGAGCCGGACGTTGGGCCTGGTGAGGGCCGGATAGTACGCATCGGAGGCGATGATGCGGCGGGCCCCGAAGCGGTAGCGGGGAGTCAGCGCGGCGCGCAGGGCCGGGTCGTGGACGGACGCGCGCAGATGGAGCCGGGCCACGGCCTCCAGGGGCGGCAGCAGCCTGGGATGGCGCAGGAGGAGACCGATGGCCTCCTGGGTCCAGTGGTGCTGCCCACGGAGGACACGACGCACCACCGGGTGCCGGTGCAGGGGCGACGGCAGGGCGTAGTCGGGCTTGGGCAGAACCCACTGCGGGGTGCTCTGGAAGACCTCCACATGGGCTGCTTCGGGCTGGATCTCGGGCACGAACTGCACGGCGGACGCCCCGGTGCCGATGACGACGACGCGGCGTCCGGTCAGGTCGACGTCGTGGTTCCAGCGGGCGGAGTGGAAGACGGGGCCCGGGAAGGCGTCCAGGCCGGGGATGTCCGGGTACCGGGGGTGGTGCCAGGGGCCGGTGGCCACAATGACGGAACGGGTGGTGCGGGTGCCGGCGGTGGTCCGTAAGGTCCAGCGGTGCGCGGTCGCGTCCCACCGGGCCTCCAGCACCTCCACGCCGTGGCGGACGGCCTCGTCCACGCCGTGATCGGCGGCGGTGGCCCGCAGGTAGTCCAGGATCTCGGACCGGGAGGCGAAGCACCTGCGCCAGGCGTGGGGGGCGAAGGAGTACTCGTACAGCATGGCGGGGACGTCGCAGCCGCAGCCGGGGTAGGTGTTGTCGCGCCATGTGCCGCCCGTGCGCGCCGACTTCTCCAGGACGACGACGTCGTCGAAGCCGGCCCGGCGCAGGGCGATGACGGCGGCGATGCCGGACAGGCCGGCGCCGATGACGACGACGTCCGTCGGATCGTCGGTCATGATCTCGCCCCCTCGACCGTCCAACCGAGACGGTGAATGTATCAATTGGCGATACCGCGACAAGGGGGGGTAACAACAACACAACTCATATGAGTGACCTACCCTCTTGAAGGGTGTACCGGGGCCTCTTCCGGTGAAGGGTCCGAGCTATGACGAAGGGGGATAATCGGGAACTCCCTTACCCGAGCGGCTGGTTCTTCCTGGCGCTCTCCCGCGAGCTGTCCCCGGGGCGCGTCCTGACCCGGCGGCTGGCGGGCGAGGACGTTGTCCTTTACCGGACCGACGACGGGACACCGTACGCGGTGCACCCCTACTGTCCGCATCTCGGCGCCCACTTCGGCGCCGGCGGCACCGTCGAGGGCCGGAACCTCGTGTGCCCCTTCCATCACTTCGCCTTCGGGCCGGACGGCATCTGCGTCGGAACCCCGGACGGACGGCCGCCGCGTGCGCGGGTGGAGCACCACACGATCCGGGAACGCAATGGCATGGTCTTCGGCTGGTACGCCCCCGACGGCACCGCGCCCACCTGGGAGGCACCGGAGACCGCACCGCCCGGAGTCGCACCGGTGGGCCAGTGGAGCGTCGAGGTCCACGCCCCCGCCCAGGAACTCCCCGAGAACGCCTGCGACTACCGGCATCTGCCGGTCGTGCACCATGTGACCCTACGAGAACTGGACCCACCGAAGGCCGAAGGCCCTTACCTGCGCTATCGCCTCAGGCTCGGACCGGCCCGGCCCGCCGCGCTGCGGAGGTTCCAGGTCGATCACTCCTTCCTGATGGCCGGGCCGGGCTGTCTGCGCGTCGAGGCCGCCCTGCCCCGGCTCGGGCTCGTCACGTATCTCTGGGCCCTCCACACCCCGACCGCACCAGGGCACACTCTTCTGACCATCGCGTCGGCCTGCTCGGGCATCCGGTCGTCACGTCCTGCGGGTACGTCACCCTTGCACCACGCCGTCGCCCGTGGACTGCTGCTGAGCGCCAGCCGCAAAGCCCTGCAGGACGTGACGATCTGGAACGCCAAGCGCTACGAGCCGCGCCCCCGCCTCGCCCCCGGCGACGAGGCCATCGGCCTCTACCGCCACTGGGTCCGCCAGTTCTATCCGCCCCCGTAAGGCCTCCCCATGGTGCTCGTGATCCCGCTGATGCTGGCGCTGTTCATGGCCAACCTGGACCAGACGATCGTCGCCACCGCCCTGCCCAGCATCGGCGCGGACATCGGCACCGGTGCCGATGTCTCCTGGATCGCCACCGCCTATCTCCTCACCGGCTCGGTGTCCACCCTGCTCTCCGGCAAGCTCGGAGACCTCCACGGCCGCAAGAAGATCCTCCAACTGGCCATCGCCGTCTTCCTGGTGGGCTCCCTGCTCAGTGGCGTCGCCCACACCCTGCCCATGCTGGCCGGGGCGCGAGCACTGCAGGGCGTCGGCGGCGGCGCGATCACCTCGCTGGTCATGGCCATCACCGGCGACCTCGCCGTCCCGCGCCGCAGGGCCAGGCTCCAGGCCGCCCTCGGCACGGTCGCCGCCCTCGCTCTCGTCGCCGGGCCCCTGTGCGGCGGCGCGTTCGCCGACGGGCTCTCCTGGCGCTGGATCTTCTACGTCAACCTGCCCATCGGTGTCGTCGCCCTCGTCGTGGTCGCCACCAGGCTCCGGCTGCCCGGCCTCACGGGCGAGGGCCGGGTCGACGTCCTCGGCGCCGTCACCGTCACCGCGTTCACCACCACCGTCGTCCTGCTCACCACCTGGGGCGGACACGACTACCCCTGGTCGTCCCCCGTGATCCTCGGCCTGGCCGTCTTCGCCGCCGTCTCCCTGGCCGGATATCTCGTCGTCGAGCACCGGGCCATCGAGCCGATCACCCCGCTCCACCTGTTCCGATCCGCCAACTTCAGCCTGGTGGCGGCCCAGTTCCTGCTCGCCGCGCTCGTGCTGATGGCCGGCATGCTGTACGTGCCGATGTTCCTGCAGACCGTCCAGCGCACATCCGCCTTCACCGCCGGGCTGTACGTGATCCCCCTGCTCGTCGGTCTGATGGCCGCCGCGGTGCTGTCCGGTCTCCTCATCGCCCGGACCGGTCGTTACAAGCTCTACCCCGCCGTCGGCGCGGTCCTCGTCGCGGCCTCGATGGCCGTCCTCGGCCATGCCGATCGGAACACCGGCGCCGTCGCCCTGATCGTGCCGCTGACCGTCACCGGCATCGGGATCGGCTTCTTCGTCCAGGTCTGCATCCTCGTCGGCCAGTTCTCCGTGGCCCACGAGCACATCGGCACCGCCACCGGGGTGCTGAACTTCTTCCGCTCACTCGGCGGGGCCCTCGGCGCGGCCCTCTTCGGCGCGATCCTCGCCTCCGGCCCGACGGGCAGCGGTGCGGCGTTCCGGGCCGTCTTCATCTGGACCGTCCCCTTCATGGCCCTGGCCCTCGCGCTCGCCCTGCTGGTCAGAGAGGAGCCGCTGCCGGACGGGACAGGGGCGGCGACGGCCTGACCGCTACCCCCGCGGCGCGGCCACCCGCCACAGCGACGACGGCCGGTCCTCGTCCCCCGGGTGCGACTCGAACGCGATCCACTTCCCGTCCGGCGACCAACTGGGGGCGCCGTCGTAGGACTTGGGGTCACGGGTGACGCGCACCGGATTCCCGCCCGTCGCCGGGATCACGAAGATCTGCGGCAGGTCCAGGCCGCCGGCCGTGGAGGAGAAGACGACGGACCGGCCGTCGGGGGACCAGCTCGGGTCGGTGTGCTCCCCCGCGACGCCCGTCAGCCTGCGCAGGTCGCCGCCGTCCGCGTTCATCACGTACAGCGCCCAGTCGCCGCCGCGTTCCCGCCGCTGGAGGACGAGGCGGTCGCCCTTCGGGGACCAGTTGGGCTGGCGGTTGTCGGTGCGGGTGCCGGGGCCGTCGAGGAGGCGGGTGCGGTGCGTGCCGTCGCGGCGGACCTTCCAGATCGACCCCTCGCCGCCGCTGTCGCCCGCGCGCTCCACGCTCTCCTGGAAGACGATCCACCGGCCGTCGGGCGAGAAACTGGGCTCCAGGTAGCCGGTGTCGCCGTCGTGTTCGGTCACGCGCTCCGGCTTCGCACCGGAGCCGGGCTTGAGGGTCCACACCTCGTCGTGGCCCGCGCGGTCGGAGGTGAAGGTGAGCCCGGCGGAGGGGTGCCAGCTGGTGCCGGGGAGGTTCACGGCGGCGCGGTCGGACTCGTCCAGGACGGTGCGGGGCTTCTCCCGCTCGGCGCCGCCCCGGAACGGGAGGGTCCGCAGGGCGGCCGCGCCCTCGTTGTAACCGTCGTGGAAGACGGTGAAGAGGAGGGACCCGCCGTCCGGGGAGAACGCGGGGTTCTGGGCGCTGGCCCGCCCGCCGGGGCGGTGGAGGAGCTCGGCGCCGTCGGCGCGGGTCGTCCCCTGCCGCCCGGTAGCGGGAGCCGGGGACGGAGGGCTGGGGTCGTCGGAGCCGGAGGAGCCGCACGCCGTCAAAGCGAGTGCGGCCAGCAGAATCGTCACGAGCAGGCGACTGCGCACCGGCCGACCCTAGCCGACGCAACTCGGCCGGAACAACGGTCACTTGAGACACATCCCGCGCGGCACCGCATCACTCGATCCAGTGATTGCCGGGCCGCCCCCGCTGACCCACCCTGGAAGTCACCGCACCGCACAGGGGGATCCGATGTCGAACGACCGGCCCGCGGCCCCGCCGCGCCCGTCTCCGCCCGCGCCCGAGCGCCCCGTCTGGCGCGCCCCCGCGTTCACGAGCGTCGAGCTCGGGGCCGAGGTCACCGCCTACGCCGCCGCCCGGCGCTGACCGGCCGACGACCGGACGATGTCCGAACCGGCCGCGGCCGGCAGCGAGGAGTTCACCGCCGCGCTCCACGCGCACGCCGAGCGGTACTGGGACCGCCACCCGTTCCATCTGCGCCTGCACCGGGGCGAGTTGACCCCGGACGAGGTCCGCCGCTGGATCGCCAACCGGTGGTACTACCAGAAGTGGCTGCCGCAGAAGGACGCCGCCGTCGTCGCCAACTGCCCGGTGCCCGAGATCCGCCGACGCTGGCTCCAGCGGATCGCCTACCAGGACGGCACGGCGGAGGGCCGAGGCGGCAACGCCCAGTGGCTGGACCTCGCCGACGCCGCCGGCCTCCCGCGCGCCGAAGTGCTCGACGAGCGGCACGTGCTGCCCGCCGTCCGGTTCGCCACCGACGCGTACGTCACGTTCGCCCGCACCCGGCCGTGGACGGAGGCCGTCGCCGCCTCGCTCACCGAGCTGTTCTCCCCCGGCCTGATGCGCGAGCGGCACACCGCGCTGCGCACCCACTACCCCTGGATCGACCCCGCCGGTCTCGGCTACTTCGCCGCCCGCCCCGAGGCCGCCACGGGCGACGCGCGGCACGCGCTCCGCGTCGTCACCGCCTACTGCACCACGCGCGAACGGCGGCAGGCCGCGCTCGACGCCCTCGCCTTCAAGTGCGACGTGCTGTGGAGCATGCTCGACGCCCTCGACCACGCGGGCAGGACGGAGGAGGCACGGGGATGACGGACACCGACGGGATCCGCTGGCGGCTGCGCGGCGGCGTCCGGCTGCGCCACGACGCGGTGCGGGACACCGGCGTCCTGCTGCACCCGGAGGGCGTCCTCCTGCTCAACGAGACGGCGGTCGCGGTGCTGCGGCTCTGCGACGGGACGACGGACGTCGACCGGGTCACCGAGACGCTGTCGCGAACGTACGTGGACGTGGCGGCAGCCGACGTCCGCTCCTTCCTGACGGCCCTGGCCGAACGCCGCCTGGTCGAGCCCTCGGAGCCGACGGACGAGGCCCCCGGTGGATAGGCCGCTCGGCCTGCTCGCCGAGCTCACCCACCGGTGCCCGCTGCACTGCCCGTACTGCTCCAACCCGGTCGCCCCGGTCGGGCGCCGCGCCGAACTCACCCCCGGCCAATGGCGCCGCGTCCTCGACGAGGCCCAGGAACTCGGCGTGCTCCAGGTCCACTTCTCGGGCGGCGAGCCCCTGCTCCGCCGCGACCTGGCGGAGCTCGTCGCGCACGCCCGCGGCCTGGGCCTCTACACCAATCTGATCACCGGCGGCCATCCGCTCCCGGAGCGGCGGCTGGCCGGGCTGGTCGCGGCCGGGCTCGACCACGTGCAGCTCAGCGTGCAGGACGCGGAGGCCGCGGGCGCCGACGCCGTCGCGGGCCGTCCGGCGCACGAGCGGAAGCTGGCGGCCGCCGCCCGGGTCCGGGCGGCCGGGCTGCCGCTGACCCTCAACGCCGTGCTGCACCGCGCCACCATCGGGCACACCGCGGCGCTGATCGACCTCGCCGAGCGCCTCGGCGCCGGCCGGCTGGAGCTGGCCAACGCCCAGTTCTACGGCTGGGCGCTGCTCAACCGCCGCGCCCTGCTGCCCACCCGGTCCCAACTCACCCGGGCCGAGGCCGTGGTGGCGGCCGCGCGGCGCCGCCTGGCCGGCCGGCTGGAGATCGCCTACGTCCCCGCCGACTACCACGGTGACTGGCCGAAACCCTGCATGCACGGCTGGGGCAGCCGCCAGTTGACGGTGGCACCCGACGGCGACGTCCTGCCCTGCCCGGCGGCGGGCCGGATCCCCGGCCTGGGCGTCGTCAACGTCCGCGCCGCCCCGCTGGCCGCCATCTGGTCCGACTCCCCCGCGTTCAACCGCTTCCGCGGCACGGACTGGATGCGCGAGCCGTGCCGCGGCTGCCCGCGCCGGGAGATCGACCACGGCGGCTGCCGCTGCCAGGCGTTCGAGCTCACCGGCGACGCCGCCGCGACGGACCCCGTCTGCCGGCTCTCCCCGCACCACGCGCTGGTCACCGAGGCCGTACGGGCCGCGGAGGGCGCACCGCTGCACATCGTCCGGAGGCCACCGTGACCGACTCCCCGGGCCCGCCCCCGGTCACCACCCAGCACAACGACAACCGGCGCACCGGCGCCAATCTCCTGGAGACGGCGCTGAGTCCGGCCACCGTCGGCCCGAGCACCTTCGGCCTGCTGTTCAGCCGGGCCGTGGACGGGCAGGTGTACGCCCAGCCGCTGTACCTCCCCGCCCTCGAACTGCCCGGCCGGGCCGTCAGGAACGTCGTCTACGTCGCCACCATGCACAACAGCGTCTACGCCTTCGACGCCGACGATCCCGCCGCCTCCGCCCCGCTGTGGCGCGTCTCGCTGGGCCCGTCCGCCCCGCTGCCCGACCCCGATATCGGGCCGCGGGGCTACAAGGACATCTCGGTCGAGGTGGGCGTCATCAGCACGCCGGTCGTCGACGCCGAGCGGCGCGTGCTGTATGTCGTCGCCTTCACCAAGGAGTCCGACGGTTACCACCACACGCTGCACGCACTGGACGTGCGCACGGGACGGGAGGTGCTGGGCGGGCCGGTGCGGATCGCCGCCACCGTGCCCGGGACCGGGGACGGCAGCGTCGACGGCCGGCTCACCTTCACCAGCAACCGCCAGTTGCAACGCTCGGCACTGACCCTGGCGAACGGCCGGGTGTACGTGGCCTTCGCCTCCTACGGCGACAAATCGCCGTACCACGGCTGGGTGTTCGGCTACGACGCGGCGACCCTGCGGCGCACCGGCGTGTTCGTCACCACCCCCGACACCGGGCTGGGCGGCATCTGGCAGGCGGGCCAGGGGCCGGCCGTGGACGACGCGGGCGACCTCTACTGCATCACCGGCAACGGCGGTTTCCGCACGGACGGTTCGAACCTCGGCGACTGCGTCGTCCGGCTCCGCCCGGACCTGACGGTCGCCGACTGGTTCTCCCCGTTCGACAACGCCGCCCTGGACGCGGCCGACCTGGACCTCGGTTCGGCGGGTCCGCTGCTCGTGCCGGGGACGCAGCTGCTGCTCTGCGGGGGCAAGGCGGGCAAGTTCTATCTGCTCGACACCCGCTCCCTGGGGCACTTCCACGCCGGGTCCGACAGCCAGATCGTGCAGAGCTTCGAGGTCATGGCGCCGGACGTGCACAGCCACCACATCCACGGCGGGGCCGTGCACTGGACGTTCTCCGGCGGGACGTGGGTGTACGTGTGGCCGGAGAACGCCTTCCTCCGTGCCTACCGGTTCGCGGGCGGGCTGCTGGGGACGGCGCCGGTGTCGATGAGCACCACCACGGACCCGACGGGCGTACCCGGCGGTTCGCCCGGGATGCCGGGCGGCTTCCTGTCCGTCTCCGCGCACGGGTCCGACGCGGCGACGGGCCTGGTGTGGGCCTGCCATCCCTGGAAGGCGGACGCGAACCAGGCCGTGGTGGAGGGCGTCGTACGGGTCTACCGGGCGTCCGACCTCACCCAGGAGCTGTGGAACAGCAGGATGGACGCGGCCCGGGACGACGTCGGGCTCTTCGCCAAGTTCGTCCCGCCGACGGTGGCGAACGGGAAGGTGTACGTGGCGACGTTCTCGGGGGCGTTGCGGGTGTACGGCCTGCTGGGGTGACTCACTGTCCCACGGGCACCGGCAGGGGCACGGGCAGGGGCGGAGTCGGCACGGGCAGGCTGCTGCCCACCTGGGTCACGAGCGTCGTCACCTTCGTCAGATCGGCCAGGACCTGGGTGACGTCGGCCACCACGGCGGTGAGGTTGCCCGCCGCCAGGTCGTTCAGGAGCTTCGTCGCGTCCTTGGACAGCGTGTCGAGCGCGGCCTGCAGGTCGCTGACGGGGTCCTTCTTCTTGTTCTTCGGGTTGGCGGGGGTCTGCCGGGCCTCGGCGCGGGCGGCGGCGTGCAGCCGTGCGCCCTCGTCCGCGAGTTGGCGCTGCAGGATCTTCAGCCTGGCCAGGTCCGGCCTGGCGGCCTGGGCGTCCCTGACGATCCCGGTGCCGAGGGTCAGCGTGTTGCCCAGGCTGCCGAGCAGGCCCAGCCGGGCGGTGACGTTCGGGGCGACGGCGGGCCTCGGCTTCGGCGCGGCGAGCGGTTCCACGGCGATGGCCGCGCCGGCCAGGCCGAGCGCGAGCGAGCCGCAGAGGGTGAGGGCGACGGTGGTGGACTGTTTCACGGGCATGGGTGGAGACTCCCTTCCGGTTCGAGCCCACCGTGTGCCGGGGCGGGCCGGGCCCGCAACCGATCATCCGTCAGGGCGCGCGGCCGGGTGGGGGTGACTCCCTCCGCCGTGACGTGCGGTTTTCCTCCTCCGACGCGGAATGTCGACAAATGCCCTCCATGCGACCGAAAGGGTTCCGCGCGGGGGAGAATCGCGGGGTGTCCAAGAAGAGCATCACTCCCGCCTCCCCCTGCCCGTGCGGCCTGTCCGCCTCGTACGCCGACTGTTGCGGCGCCTTCCATGCGGGTCGGTCCTCCGCGCCGACCGCCGAGCGGTTGATGCGCTCGCGCTACAGCGCCTTCGCGGTCGGGGACGCGGCGTATCTGCTGCGAACGTGGCACTCCTCCACCCGTCCGGCGGTGCTGGACCTGGACGACCAGGTGCGGTGGACGGGGCTGGAGATCCTGGCGGCGTCGGGCGGTACGGCGTTCCACCAGGAGGGGACGGTGGAGTTCCGGGCGCACTGCCGAGTGGGGGGTGCGGAGGACTCCCAGCATGAGCTGAGCCGGTTCGTGCGGGAGGGTGGGAAGTGGGTGTATGTGGACGGGATGTGAGCGACGGTTTTCCGCCGGGGGGGGTGTGCCCGGACCCGCCCTTTCAACCATTTCTCCCGGGGCAAGCCCCGGACCCGACACCACGCTCCGAGTGGTGGGGCGGGGCTGCGCCCCGGGCCGCAACGCGCCTTCGGCGCGTCGGTCCTCAAACGCCGGACGGGCTGGACGGTGCGCCCCGGCCGGCCGGCGTTGAGGACGGCGCCCGGAGGGCGGGCACTTCGGGGGTCGGAGGCCCAGCCCTGCTCCGGGGTGCAGGGCGGAACCCTGCGGGGTGCAGGGGGCGAAGCCCCGGTGGCGCGCAGGGCGAAGCCCTGGTCAGGACCTCGGGGCATGCCTCAGCCCGGGCCCCAAGGGGCGCTGCCCCTGGTGGGGTGCGGCTCCCGGTGAGGGTGCGGCCCGGTGGGGCCGCGGCCCCGGGGTGAGGGCGCGGCCCCCGGTGGGAGGCGGCCCACAACATGGGTGCGGCCCCCAGCAGGTGTGCAGCCCGGGTGGGGATGCACCCCCGGTTGGGCACGCAGCCCCCAGCGGGGTGCGGGGGCGGAGCCCCGCCCCGCCGCGTGGAGCGCGGCCCCCGTGCGCGGCGGCGCGTGCCGCGAGGTGGCGCAGGGGCGCAGCCCCTGCGGAAACGGAGAAAGGGCGGGACCGGGGCAGAAACTCACACCCCCGTGAACGCCACGCGTCAGCGCACGCGGCCGTACCACACACTGTTCGTCCAGATCTTCTCCAGACGGACCTTCTTGCCCGTGCCGGGCGCGTGCCAGATCTTGCCGCCACCCGCGTAGATGCCCACGTGGTAGACGTTGCTGTCCGGAGTGGAAGAAGACCAGGTCGCCCGTGGTGCGCGAGCCGCGCGAGATGTGGCGGGTCGCGTTGTACTGGTCCGCCGCGATGCGCGGCAGCTTCTTGCCGGCCCCCTTCTTGAAGGATACTGCGTCAGGCCGAGCAGTCGAAGCGGTTGGGGCCGTGGCGCCCCACTGGTACCAGGAGCCCTTCTTCGAGGCCGCGACCTTGACGGCCTTGGCACCCGCGACGTGGGCCGCCTGCGCCTCGCCGGCGAGGCCGGGGAGCAGGACGGAGGCCGCGACAGTCGCGGCGGTGAGGGCCGTGCGGTACCGGCCCGGGAGATGAGCGCGGTATTCGAGTGCAGCGCAGACATGCCGATAAGCCCTTCGTCATCCGCCTGCGAAAGATGACCTGTCGGGTTCGGGCTGACAAAGTTGCCCGCCACCATGTGGCTTCACCCCTAGAACCACCGCCTTCGTGGTTCGTCCTGCCTGGGTCTCCCGCTCCTGCCGATCCGCGAATCAGTTCCGCACCCGGAGCGGCGGCAGGACTCGCGTCCGCCCGGGTCGCCCGCCTCTTTGACGGGTTTCTTGGTTGTTGCGGTGCAGATCCTGCACCATCCCGCCACCGAAAACCGGTGCCGAAAGGGGGTTCTGTGAGGTTCTTCACGCGTCGCGCGGTGACTTCCGTCCCGCTACGTCCCGTTTCGGGGTGCCGTCAGCAGGGCTTGCGCCAGGCGTTCAGGCCCAGCTCTTCTGCATGGAGGAGAGCCCCAGTTCCTTCGCCTCGCCGCAGAACTCACGGGGCGCCATCTCGTACTCGACATGGAAGACGGCCTTCCCCTTCGCCACGAAGGGCTTGAGCTTCTCGCACTCGCCGTACTGCGCGCACTGTTCGTTGACGGCGAAGTCGAAGTCGCCGACGAGCTCGGGGATCTGGTCGAGGTCGTTCTTGAGGCCGACGGCATGCCCCGCTCATGGGCGAGGGAGGCGATCATGCGGTTGAACGCCAACTGGTGGGCGGCGGTGAGCGGAAAGCCCGTCTTGTTGCGGAACCCTTCGGTCAGATCGGGCTCGACCGCGTCGAACCCCTTCTCGCGGCACATGTCGAAACGTTCCGCCATGATGGGCCGGAGGACGTCGAGGCGCCGGATGTCGAGCCACTTCTCGCCCTTCCAGCCCTCGTTCTTCGCGCCCAGCACGGACTCCGGGAACTTCCCCTGGTCCGGCCGCCAGTCCTCGTACGCGCCGGCGTTGATGTAGCAGATCACCTTGCGCTTCTTCGCGTGCAGCTTCGCCACGGTCGCCGCATCGTTCTCGAAGCCGTCGATGTCGTAGACGGGAACGTCGACGGAGGTGTCCACGGCGCCGTCCAGCTGCCACTGCCAGCGCGTACCGGGCTTCGGCTGCCAGCGCGCACCACCGGGACGCGGGTGCGCCGAGGGCGAACTCGTCTCCCACCGAGGGGTCGTCGGAGTCGGAGGGTGACGTCGTCGTCCCCGCGCAGCCGTCGCGATCAGCAGCACGGCCGTCGCGAAGGCCGCGCCCCCCAGCCGTCTCAAGGTGCGGTCTGCCATGGATTCTCTCCCTTTCCCGGCACGGCGCAGTGCACCGCGGCACCCCGCCTGCCGGCCGTACGTGCCACCAGTCCGGCCCGTTCCTGGGCACACCGTAGACCAAGTGGCAGAAGCGCGAGGGGAGATGGTCGGCCGTCCAGTCGGGCACCCGCGCGGTGCGGTACGCCTCCCCAGGACCCCTCGAAGGTCACGAGCAGGTCGGCGACCTCGGCGTACCCGGGGTCCGGGTGGGTGCCGGGGTTGAGCACGACGGTCCGCGCGCCCAACGCCCGGGACACCAGGGCGAGTCGGCGGTAGCGGGGCAGCAACAGGGCCTCCGTGGCGGCCCGGTCGTAGAAGACGCCGTCGACGTCGTACCACCGCCGGTGCCGGCGCAGGTCGGCGACGGCCGAGCGGAACGGGCGGGCGCCCGTAGGCGGTGTCCACGTACCCCAGCACGGGCACGCCCGCCCCCGCGCAGCCGTGCCGCGACGGCGCGGAAGGACGGGTCGGGGCACCGCCCCGGCCCGTCCGCCGCGTTGAGCACCACGCCGCGCAGGGCGGGTGCGGCCCGTACCAGCCGTTCCCACGGGCCGGGTTCGGCGCCGGGGTGGACGTACAGCGGTACGAGCAGCGAGGGATCCGTCACCGCGGCGGCCCAGAGATCGGTCAGCGTGGTGCCGAACGCGTACGACGGCTTCCAGCCCAGCGTCCGCCCCGTCGCCGTGACGTCGGCCTGCTGCCAGGGCAGCGCGGCCGAGCGCGGCGAGCCGGCGCCGTCCTCGTCGATCCGGCCGCGGAAACCGGCGGCCCCCGCCAGCCCCTCGGCGACCTCGGCGGGCGTGCGGGCCGTGCCGCTGCCGATGTTGAGGACGCCGGTGACGGGCCGGGGCGCGGTGACGGCGAGGACGACGGCCCGTGCCACGTCGCGCGCGTCGACGAAGTCGCGGTGCGCGGAGAGGTCGCCGGTGCGTACGGTGCCGTCGGGCCCCGGCTTCCCGGATGCCCTGGACGAGCCGCCCGGCCAGGGAGCCGCCCGGGCGCCGGGGCCCAGGGGTTGAACACCCGCAGGACGAGCGCGTCGAGGCCGGAGCCGGTGACGGCGAGCGTCCCGGCGAGCTTGGTGGCCCCGTAGAGGCCGAGCGGCGCGGCCGGGTCGGACTCCGCGAGGGAGTGCGGCGCGGGCCGCCGGTCCGTACTCCGCCGCCGAGCCGAGGTGCACGAGCCGGGCGCCGGGGGCCGCCGCGCGCAGGGCCTCGCAGAGCACCGCCGGTCCGCGGGGCGTTTGACGGCGGCGAGGACCGTGGCACTGCCGGCGGTGGCGCCCGCGCAGTTGACGAACCGCGTCCGGGGCCGCCGCGCGCAGCGCGTCGGCCAGCCGGTCCGGGTCGGCGCCGGCCAGGTCGCAGGGGACGGCGCTGCCGGGCGTCCCGGGCCGCCGTCGAGCACCCCGCGCGCCGGGGAGGGCGCGCAGCTGCCCGGCGGCGTGCCGGCCCAGGAAGCCGTGGCACCGAGGAGGAGGATGCGCATGCGGGCCGGTCACACTCCCTTGATCAGCAGGTCGCGGCGGTGGGGAGAACTCCGCGTTGGCGCGGTCGTAGTCGTCGGGGCGCCCGATGTCGAGCCAGTATCCGCCGAACTCATAGGCGTTGGGCGGGGTTCCGGCGGCGAGCAGGTCGAGGACGAGCTCGTCGAAGCCGAGCGGCAGCCCCGGGGTGTAGCGGGCGAGGGCGTCGAGGGTGACGCCGTAGACGCCCATGGAGACGCGGTAGTCCATGCGGGGCTTCTCGGTGAAGCCGGTGACCCGGCCGGCCTCGGTGGTCAGGACCCCGAGTCGATGACTGACCTGACGGGGGTAGGTGGCGATGGTCAGCGGGGCGCCGGAGTCCCGGTGGGCGCGCAGGACGTCGGCGAAGTCGAGGTCGGTGAGCACGTCCCCGTTCATCACCAGGAAGCTCTCGGGCAGCCGGTCGGCCATGGTGAGAAGCGGGCCCATGGTGCCCAGCGGGCTCTCCTCGGTGGTGTAGTCGACCGTGAGGCCCCACTGGGAGCCGTCGCCGACGTAGGCGCGGATGATGTGGCCGAGGTGGCCGATGGCCAGTGTGCAGCTGGTGAAACCGGCGTTCGCCAGCTGGCGCATCACGATTTCCAGGATGGCGTGCTGGTCTCCGATGGGCACGAGCGGCTTGGGCAGGGCGGTGGTGTAGGGACGCAGCCGGATGCCCTTGCCTCCGGCGAGTATCACTGCATGCATGGGACGTTCCTCTCTGCGGGACACCCCGCGGGATCGTCCGCGGGTCGGATGGCGCGCGTGGACCGGGGTCCGGTGGTGCGGCGGATCAGACGTTGTAGATGCCGGTCTTGTAGCGGGCGAGGTTGGCCGGGTCGCGGAAGAAGGCGACGGTGGCGGCGAGACCCTCCTCCAGGGTGTGGGCGGGGGCCCAGCCGGTGGCGGCGCGGAGCCGGGAGGCGTCGCAGACCAGGCGCATGACCTCGGAGTTGGCGGGCCGGACGCGGTCGGCGTCGGAGCGGATCTCCAGCTCGGCGTCCATGAGCTTGCCGATGACGGTCACCAGCTCACCGACGGAGATCTCCTCCCCCGTACCGGAGTTGAAGGTGCGGCCGACGACGCGTTCGGCGGAGGCGGTGCCCACGGCGCGGAAGGCGGCCACGGTGTCCTTGACGTAGCTGAAGTCACGGGTGGGGCGCAGGTCGCCAAGGGTGATGGTGCGTTCCCCGGCGGCGACCTGTCCGATGACGGTGGGGATGACGGCGCGCATGGACTGGCGGGGGCCGAAGGTGTTGAAGGGCCTCAGGGTGACGACGGGCAGGCCGAAGCTGGCGTGGTAGCTGTCGGCGAGCCGGTCGCCGCCGGCCTTGGAAGCGGCGTACGGGGACTGGGTGTTGATGGGGTGGTCCTCGGTGATCGGCACGGTCTGCGCGGTGCCGTAGGTCTCGCTGGTGGAGGTGTGCACCAGGCGCGGGATGCCCAGGTGGCGTACGGCCTCCAGCACGTTGAGGGTGCCGGTGACGTTGGTCTCCACATAGCTGTGCGGGGCCCGGTACGAGTACGGGATCGCGATCAGGGCGGCCAGGTGGTAGACGGTCTCCGCGCCCTTGACGAGGTCCTGGACGGAGCCGGGGTCGCGGACGTCGCCGAGGACGACCTCGACGGAGTCGAGCACGTCCGGCGGCAGGTTCTCCAGCCATCCGTAGGAGGAGAAGGAGTTGTACTGGACCATGGCGCGGACCCGGTGGCCGTCGGCGACGAGCGCCTCGGTCAGGTGCGAGCCGATGAACCCCTCGGCACCGGTGACGGCGACGGTGGTGGCGGGCATGCGGGATCTCCTTGGGTGTTGCCGGGCGGACAGGGGCCGGATCAGCGGTGCGCGGTGATCCGGCCGAGGAGCGCGGTGGCGGCGGCCACCAGGGCCGCCGTCGTCCCGGCGCAGACGACGAGCTGGACGGTGGCCGGCGAGGGGAGCCGGGCGGCGAGCGCCGCCGCCTCCGCCGCGCCGGCCGAGAGACACAGGAGCGCCGGCGGCCACGCGACGCCGTACGCCTGGAGCAGCAGACCGGTCCACAGCACGGCGCCGAGGGCCAGCAGGCCGGCGATGCGCAGGACGGTCGGTGACGGCCCGTCCGGCCAGACGGCACCGGTGGCCAGCGCCAGGACGGCGAGCGCGGCGAGGTAGGCGGCCAGGCAGCCGCCGAGGACGCGGGCGATGCGGGCGAGCAGACCGCCGATGGTGACGGTGCGGCCGAGCGCGGCGAGGGCCCGGCTGCGGAAGCGGTAGAGCAGCCATTCGGCGGCGCCCATGCTCAGGGTGAGCGCGATGACGGCGGGCCCGGCGGGTACGGCGTCGCTGCCGTGCCGCACGACATCGCCGAGGGCGGCGACGGCCGTCAGGACGCCGCAGCCCAGGCCGAACAGGCCGTAGGGCAGCGAGGCGAGCGGTGACGGGGTCGCCGTGCCCGCGGTCCCCTTCTCGCGCCAGGCCAGGACGCACTGGTACGAGGACGCCGCCAGCACGCCGGCGAGCGTGGCGAGCAGCAGCCCGGCGGCCAGGGCCCGCGGCGGTTCGGTGACGAGGGCGGCCGCTCCGCCGCCGGCGACGGGCAACAGCGTGTACAGCAGCAGCCGTTCGCGGCCGAGCACCAGCAGCACGGTGGCCGCCGAGAGGTAGAGCGCCTGGCCGACGGCGAACGCGACCGTCCCCGCGGGCCCGCCGGGGGCGAGTGCCGCGGCGGTGGCCAGGAGCCCGCCCAGCGGGGCGCCGGTGCGCAGGCAGCGCCCGGCGGCGGCCCGCCCGCCGGACGCCAGGCGCAGATAGGCGCGGTGGGCGAGGCCCTGGTTCCACGCCCAGGCGGTGAGCGCGGCGGCGACGAGGGACGCGGTGCCCTGGGGCAGTCCGCCGGGGCCGCGGGCGCCGGACATCAGGGGTGCGCCCAGGGTGTAGCCGAGGCCGGGCAGGGTGAAGACGAGGGAACGCAGCAGCACCAGGCCGGGTTTGACCTGCCAGGGGTCGGGGGCGGGCGGTGGTTCGGGGTGGCCGCGCGGGACGCGGTCGTAGAGCTCGGCGGCGAGCTCGAAGGAGTCGCGGAGGCCGTAACGGCCGGATATCTGCTCGCTGGTGAGGCCATCGGCCTCCAGGACCGCGGCGATCTCGTCGGGGTGGACGGCCGCGGCGCACACGTCGGCGAGCTCGCGGGCGAGCTCGCCGACGGCCACGGTGTTCCCCAACGGCCGTGCGGCGGGCAGGTCGTGGACGGCTTCGGGGTCGGGCGGCACGAGCCGCAGCGGGGCCGCTCATCCGGCGACACCGCCTGCGGCCATCGCGGGCAGCTCCCGCACGGATATCGGTGCGGCGGCGGGCCGCCGGGTGTCGGCCAGGTCGTGGTAGATCTCCCGGAAGGCGCTGATGGTCTGCCGCAGGGTGAACTGTTCGATGACCCGCAGCCGGGCCTTCTCCCCCATGTCCGCGCGGAGTTGGGATCGGTGAGCAGTTTCAGGGCGGCGTCGGCCATGCTCCGCGGTCGCGGGCGGTACGAGCGAGCCCGGTGTCGCCGACGGCCTCGCTGACCGCCCGCCGACGTCGGTGGAGACGGTGGCGCGGCCGCAGGGACATGGCCTCGATGAGGGTGAAGGGGAAGCCCTCGCTGATGCTGGAGAGCATCACCACGTTGCCGGCGGCGTAGGCGTCGCGGATGTCCTCGACGCGTCCCTCGAAGGTGACGGCGTCGGCCGCGCCCAGTTCGGCGGCCAGGTTCTCGCAGGCGGTGCGGTAGCCCTCGCCGCCGCGCGGGTGCCGCCGAAGAGCCGCAGGCGCGCCTGCGGTATCTCCTCGCGGACCAGGGCGAAGGCGCGGATGAGGGTGTCGAGTCCCTTGATGGGGTCGACGACGCCCGGCCCAGCTGAGGGTGGGCACCTCGGCTCGGGCCCGGCGGGCGGGAACGCCGCGGGGTCGACGCCGTTGTAGACGGTGCGGATGCGGTCGGGCGGGGTGCCGCCGTGCTCCTCCCAGCGCCGGTTGTAGCGGTTGCCGGGGGTGACGAGGCGGCGACCCGGTAGGTCTCCTTGGCGAGCAGCCGGAAGAGCCCCAGCATCAGGGCCTTGACGGGCCAGCGGTAGGGCTCGGTGCGGAAGCCCAGGTAGCGCTCGCGCAGATAGATGCCGTGCTCGGTGAGCAGCAGCGGGGTGCCGTACCGGTGGTGGGCGAGCAGCCCCGGGACGGCGGCCAGGCCCCCGCTCACCGCGTGGGTGATGCCCTCGGCGGGGGCGTTCGCGGCGAGCGGGCGCAGGGCGTGTTTCCAGCAGGTCGGTGGCGGTCAGGGCGTCGCGCAGGGTGGGGCGGGCGCCGCCGTGGCAGCGACGGCCGCTT
>NZ_BAAAXZ010000013.1:0-20467 GCF_039535865.1 Streptomyces thioluteus | reverse complement strand
CAGGCCGGGACAACGGCGTCGACGTCAGCCGCCGCGAGCTCCAGGACGAGCGGCTCCAGGTCGAGCGGGCCAACGGCGGCGCCGACGCGGTGCGGGCGCGCTTCCTGGCCCTCGGCATCGCCCCCGGCCAGATCGACCAGGCGCTGTCCATGGACCTCATGCGCACCAAGCTCGACGGCAAGCTGGGCCCCGTCCGCACCAACCAGGTCCTGATGCAGACCTCCGAGGCCCTCCGCGTCGACATCAACCCGCGCTACGGCACCTGGGACGCCAAGCGCGGCACCGCCCGCCCGGTGCAGGAGCCCTGGCTGCGGCCCGCCGCCCCCGACCCCGAGAGTCCGGTGTAGCCCGGGAGCCCGGTGCAGGCACCACCCGCGCGGCGCCCCGTCCCGGCCCGTCCCCTACGCTCGGCAGGGTGAACGACTCCGCGCCCGGCCGTATCGTCCTGCTCACCACCAGCCACCGCGTCGCCCCCGGACTGCTGTCCTGGCCCGCGTGGCAGACGCTGCACGCGGCCGACCGGGTGCTGTGCGCCGACCCCGGCCACCCGCTGCTCCCCTATCTCCGGGAGGCCGGGATCGAGGCTGGCATCGAGCCCGGTACCGCCGCGCCCGGCGCCCGTGAGCTCGTCGACTACTGCCTGGACGGGGGCCGCACCGCGGTTGTGATCACCTCGGCGGCGGGGGAGTCCGCCCTGACCGACGGGCTGGCCCGGCTCGCGGGCTCGGGCCGGGAGACGATGCCCGACCTGGAGCTGCTGCCCGGCTCCTACGACCTGCCCGGCGCCCGGCTCCTGGACCTGGTGCAGGTCATGGACCGGATCCGCCGCTCCTGCCCGTGGACCGGCATCCGCACCCACGAGGACCTGGCGAAGTACGGGCTGGAGGAGATGTACGAGCTCCTGGAGGCCATCGAGACCGGCGACCGCGAGGCCCTGCGCGAGGAGCTGGGCGACGTACTGCTCCAGGTCGTCTTCCACGCCCGCATCGCCCAGGACGACCCGGACGAGCCCTTCGCCATCGACGACGTGGCCGGCGGCATCGTCGACAAGCTCGTCCACCGGCACCCGCACGTCTTCGGCGACGAGTCTGCGCTGACGCCCGAGGACGTCAAGGAGCACTGGACCCGGACCAAGGCCGCCGAGAAGCAGCGCGAGTCCGTCACCGAGGGCGTGCCGCTGGGCCAGCCGGCCCTCGCGCTCGCCGCGAAGCTGGCCTCCCGGGCCCGCGCCGAGTGCCTCGACGTGGCCGTCCCCGCGGGGGAGGGCATCGGCTACGCGCTGCTGGCCATGGCGGTCCGCGCCGAGGCGGAGGGCATCGAGCCGGAGACCGCCCTGCGGGCCGCGGCCCGTGCCTACCGCGACGCGATCCTCGCGGCGGAGCAGGCGGCCGGCGCCGGGGCGTAGCCCGGGGCGCCTGGACACCCGTTCGGCTCAGCGGCGGTCTGGTCGGGGTTCCCTCCGGGTACCCGCATTCCATGCGCGACCATATGACTTACGCCCTGCCCGCCTGGGCCGGCGGTATCGCCCCCTTCATCGTGGGGCTGTGCGTCGGGGCCCTGCTGATCCTGGCCTTCGTCTTCGGACAGCGGTGGCGCGACAAGGAGCCACCGCCGCCGAGCCAGCCGCAGCGACGGCAGGGGGCGTGGCAGACCCGGCAGGAGCACGACCGGGGGCCGACCTCGCCCGACCACGGGCCGGGCCACGACGACGACGAGGACACCGTCGGCTACGTCACCGAGCACCGCGAGGCCGACCGGCTGCGGACGGAGGGCCCCGGGGAGCGGGTGCTCCCGCACGAGATCCACAACCCCGGGAGCCATCCGGAGGAGCTCTCCGAGGAGCGCAAGAAGTGGAACCCCGGGGGGAGCGGCTCGTTCGGCAGCGGCGGCGGCGGGCACCACTAGCGTTCCGTTCGAGGTGCCGCGACGGGTTGTCGATCGGCTGCGGCACCGTCGTGGCCAGCCGCGCCCACGCGGCGAAGCCGCATCACGCAGCTGCCCCGACCGCAAGGGACAGGGACTTCGCCCGACCTGCTCAGGCCCGGCCACGGAAGCGCACCCCGCTGGAGGGGCCCGGTAGCGTCGGGGCGTGCACGACAACAGCCCCTCTTCCATGCCGCCCCTCTTCACCTGGGAATTCGCCGCCGACCCCTATCCCGCCTACGCCTGGCTGCGCGAACACGCCCCCGTGCACCGCACCACACTGCCCAGCGGCGTCGAGGCCTGGCTGGTCACCCGGTACGCCGACGCCCGGCAGGCGCTCGCCGACCAGCGGCTGTCGAAGAACCCCGGGCACCACTCCGAGTCCGCCCACGGCAAGGGCAAGGTGGGCATTCCGGGCGAGCGGAGCGCCAACCTGATGACGCACCTGCTCAACATCGACCCGCCGGACCACACCCGGCTGCGCCGCCTGGTCTCCAAGGCGTTCACCCCCGGCCGGGTCGCGGAGTTCGCGCCGCGGGTCCAGGAGCTGACCGACCGCCTCATCGACGGCTTCGCCGGCCGGGGCGAGGCGGACCTCATCCACGAGTTCGCCTTCCCCCTGCCCATCTACGCCATCTGCGACCTGCTCGGGGTCCCGCCGGAGGACCAGGACGACTTCCGGGACTGGGCGGGGATGATGATCCGGCACGGCGGCGGCCCGCGCGGCGGAGTGGCGCGCTCCGTCAAGCGGATGCGGACGTACCTCGCGGAACTGATCCACCGCAAGCGCGAGGATCTCGGGGACGACCTGATCTCGGGGCTGATCAGGGCGAGTGACCACGGCGAGCACCTCACCGAGAACGAGGCCGCCGCGATGGCCTTCATCCTCCTCTTCGCCGGGTTCGAGACGACCGTCAACCTCATCGGCAACGGCACGTACGCCCTGCTGCGCAACCCGGAGCAGCGCGCGCGGCTCCAGGCCGCCCTGGCCGAGGGGGACGAGGAGCTGCTCGCCACCGGTGTGGAGGAACTGCTGCGCTACGACGGTCCGGTGGAGCTGGCGACCTGGCGGTTCGCCACGAGGGACCTGACGATCGGCGGGCAGCGCATCGCCGAGGGGGACCCCGTGCTCGTCGTGCTGGCGGCCGCCGACCGCGACCCGGAGAGGTTCGCCGACCCCGACACGCTCGACCTGTCCCGCAGTGACAATCAGCACCTCGGATACGGGCACGGCATCCATTACTGCCTCGGTGCGCCGCTGGCGCGGCTGGAGGGTCGGGCGGCTCTCGCGACGCTGCTGCGCCGCCTTCCCGACCTGCGGCTTTCCATCGATCCCGAGGAGCTTCGGTGGCGCGGCGGGCTCATCATGCGCGGCCTGCGCACCCTGCCCGTCTCCTTCGCTCCGGAGCCCGGGCACACGGGCACATGACTATAGGTCAACTCTCTTTGACCGTCACCCGACCGCACTCGCGCCTGCTTGTGACCGCTGATGGCCGTCGCTATGTTCGACGGTCATATTCAGCCGCCACACGAGAGGTGACCGCATGCTCTCCGGGAAAGGTCGACATCGACGCCCCCGTCAGATTCCCGCCGCCGTGCTCGCGGCGGGCGTGACGGGTGCCGGAATCGCCCTGCCGCTGCTCGGCGCCACGACCGCCGACGCCGCGGACGTCCACACCTGGGACCGCGTCGCCCACTGCGAGAGCGGAGGGCTGTGGAGCGCCGACACCGGCAACGGGTATTTCGGCGGGCTCCAGATGACGCAGGACATGTGGGAGGCGGGCGGCGGCACGGAGTTCGCGCCCCGCCCCGACCAGGCCAGCCGCGCCCAGCAGATCGCCATAGCGGAGCGGATCCTCAAGGAGCAGGGCCCGTACGCCTGGCCCGCCTGTGCCGTGAAGTCGGACCTGGCCAAGGAGGGCCCGGCGCCGGACGTGAACCCGGGACGCGCCGACACCTCCACTCCGGAGCCGGAGCACAAGCCGTCGTCCGGGGCGCGGGAGCACGACGACCGGTCGTCGGACCGGTCCGCGCCCAACGGCGCGCCGTCGGACGGCTCTTCCGGAAGCGAAGGCTCCCAGGGCAAGCACCGCAAGCCGGCCGAGGACGACGCCCGGAAGGCCGACGACGCCGGGAGGACCGACGGCGCCCGGAAGACCGAGGGCGACCGCAAGGCCGAGGGCGACCGCAAGGCCGAGGACGACGCACGCGGCACGACGGACGCGCACGCGCCCGCGAAGAGCCCCGGGAAGACCCGGGACGCGCCGAAGAGCGACCCCGCGCCCTCCCGTTCCGCCGACCGCTCCACCGAGCCGTCCCGCACGCCGCACTCGCCGGCGCCCGACGGCACGTCCGGCGCCGACAGGAGCCCGGGCGCGGACCGTGGCGCGGACGCGGACACCGCTCCCGGCGCGGACGCCGGAGCGGGGACGGGCAAGCACCGCGCGCAACCGCCGCGTTCGGACGCGGAGCGCCCCTCGCGCGGTGGTGCGGAAGCGCGCGGGAACGGGCCGCGTGCCGAGGACTACACCGTGCGCCCCGGTGACAACCTGTCAGCCATCGCGCAGGAGCACTCCGTCCCGGGCGGCTGGCACCGGATCTACCACGACAACAAAAAGGTCGTCGGTTCCGATCCGAATCTCATTCACCCAGGCCAGCAGCTCGAACTGAAGAAGTAGGAGGGCAGTTCGGGTCGAATGTCCGTTCCGAACGAAAGTGAGACATGGGTCTCGTTGACGTCGGCTCGGATACGGCCCGTCAGGAGCCGAAGAACCGTCTCCCACCTGCGGAAACGTCAAGTTCCCCAGGGTATGGGTTCCAGCCGGTGGCCGAAAAGGGGGGTTTGAACCCGTAGGCCGCCTGTGCTTAACGTCGTCACCGCTCGCCACCGCGAGCACCACGGTCGTCACGCCGAATCCTGCCGGCGGCCGGGGGAGTCGTCGCGCAAGCGCCGTAGGCAGGAGCGGGGGAACCAAGGTAAGTCGCCGCGACGGTCCGCCGGTCAGTGACCGGGGGTGCCGCAGCGGCTAGGGGTGAAGCCGGGTGCGCGCAAGCCGCCCGGCCGGGCAACTCACGCCCGAACCCGACAGCTCACCTCGTAGGCGCCGGTGAGGAAACCGAGTCATGTCCCAAGGGCAAGCACCGTCGTCCGAACAAGGCCATCCGCATCGCCACGCTCGCGGGTGTCACCGGCGCCGCAGTCGCCGCCCCGCTGATGGCCGCGACCTCCGCCCACGCCGCTTCCGTGGAGACCTGGGACCGCGTCGCCCAGTGCGAGTCCGGCGGCAACTGGTCCATCAACACCGGCAACGGCTACTACGGCGGCCTGCAGTTCTCGCAGTCCTCCTGGGCCGCCGCGGGCGGCACCGCCTACGCCCCGCGTGCCGACCTCGCCACCAAGGGCCAGCAGATCCAGGTCGCCGAGAAGCTCCTCGCCATGCAGGGCCCCGGCGCCTGGGGCTGTGCCGGTGACGGCGGCCTGACCTCCGGCGGCCCGAAGGCCGACGTGGACACCGGCTCGTCCGCCAAGTCCACGCAGAAGTCCACCGGCGAGCGCAGCGTCTCCACCAAGACGCACGCCGACCGCAGCGAGCGCCAGGCCGCGCCGCGGCACGCCGCTCCGCAGCAGAGCGACGAGGAGGCCCCGGCCGCCAAGCCGGCCGCCCCCAAGCACGCCGCTCCGAAGACGGTCAAGATGGGCGACGGTGAGTACCAGGTCAAGGAGGGCGACACCCTCGCCAAGATCGCCGAGGCCAAGAAGGTCAAGGGCGGCTGGGAGAAGCTCTTCGACCGCAACAAGGACATCGTCGAGAGCGCCGATCTCATCTTCCCCGGCCAGAAGCTGCACCTCAGCTGACCCGGCCACCTCTGGCGAACCGCCCCGTTCCGATGCGCCCACTCCCCCGAGCCGCATCGGAGCGGGGCTCCGCCGTTCCTGAACGCGGTTCCCCCCACCGTTCACCGCTGGGCGAACATCCAGCCCATTCATCCCGTGATCTCGGCGTTTGTGCCATTTTTCCGGCCGGGCGGCGGTCCGCGGGCGGGCGGACCCTCCGGGGCCCGTTAGGCTCGTGTCCCAGAACTCCAGACACACACGAAGGAGACCCTCGTGCCGTCCATCGACGTCGTCGTAGCTCGCGAGATCCTCGACTCGCGAGGCAACCCCACGGTCGAGGTCGAGGTCGGCCTCGACGACGGCTCCACCGGCCGTGCCGCCGTGCCGTCCGGCGCCTCCACCGGTGCCTTCGAGGCCATCGAGCTCCGCGACGGGGACAAGAACCGTTACCTGGGCAAGGGCGTCGAGAAGGCCGTGCTGGCCGTCATCGAGCAGATCGGCCCGGAGCTCGTCGGCTACGACGCCACCGAGCAGCGCCTGATCGACCAGGCGATGTTCGACCTGGACGCCACCGACAACAAGGGCTCGCTCGGCGCCAACGCCATCCTGGGCGTCTCCCTGGCCGTCGCGCACGCCGCCTCCGAGGCGTCCGACCTGCCGCTCTTCCGCTACCTCGGCGGCCCGAACGCGCACCTGCTGCCCGTTCCGATGATGAACATCCTCAACGGCGGCTCGCACGCCGACTCCAACGTGGACATCCAGGAGTTCATGATCGCGCCGATCGGCGCCGAGTCGTTCTCCGAGGCGCTGCGCTGGGGCACCGAGGTCTACCACACCCTCAAGGCCGTGCTGAAGGCCAAGGGCCTGTCCACCGGCCTGGGCGACGAGGGCGGCTTCGCCCCGAACCTCGGCTCCAACCGCGAGGCCCTCGACCTCATCCTCGAGGCCATCAAGCAGGCCGGCTACACCCCCGGCCAGGACATCGCGCTGGCGCTGGACGTCGCCGCCTCCGAGTTCTTCAAGGACGGCGTCTACAAGTTCGAGGGCCAGGACCGCACCGCGGCCGAGATGACCGACTACTACGCCGAGCTCGTCGCCGCGTACCCGCTGGTCTCCATCGAGGACCCGCTGTTCGAGGACGACTGGGACGGCTGGCAGACCATCACCGAGCGCCTCGGCGACAAGGTCCAGCTCGTCGGTGACGACCTGTTCGTCACCAACCCCGAGCGCCTCGCCAGGGGCATCGAGGACGGCGCCGCCAACGCCCTGCTGGTCAAGGTCAACCAGATCGGCTCGCTGACCGAGACCCTCGACGCCGTCGAGCTGGCCCAGCGCAACGGCTACAAGTGCATGATGTCCCACCGCTCCGGCGAGACCGAGGACGTCACCATCGCCGACCTGGCCGTCGCCACCAACTGCGGCCAGATCAAGACCGGTGCGCCGGCCCGCTCCGAGCGCGTGGCCAAGTACAACCAGCTGCTGCGCATCGAGGAGATCCTCGACGACGCCGCGGTCTACGCGGGCCGTTCCGCGTTCCCGCGCTTCAAGGGCTGACGGCCTCCGGGGCTGACAAAGCCTCAAGCCTCACCACGTCCCCGGCCACGGTCCCGTACCGTGGCCGGGGACGGTTTGGCTTCGGTGCAGCGACCAGCGGGGAGGCGACGTGGCGGCGGAACGGTTTTCCACCGCGACCAGGCTCAAGGCGATCGGCACGGCGCTCGTCCAGGGACCGGACGCCCGGGGCCGGCGCACCCGGCCGCCCCGCCGCAGCCGGCTCACCGGCCGCGCGGCGCTGCTGGCGCTGGTCGTCTGTTCGCTGGTCGTCGCCCTGGCCTATCCCATGCGCCAGTGGGTCACCCAGCGCTCCGACATCGACGAGCAGCGGCACCGCTCCGAGCGCGCCCGCGAGCAGGTGAAGCTGCTGCGCGAGGAGAAGGCGCGGCTGGAGGACCCGGCGTACGTGGAGCAGCAGGCGCGCGAGCACCTGCACTACGTACGGCCCGGGGAGACCGGCTTCACCGTCGTCGACGGCAGCGGACGCGCCAAGCGCCGCCGGGACCAGGGTGCCGGCGACCGGCCCTGGTACAGCAACCTCTGGGACGGGGTGGACACTTCGGACGGCCACCGCTGACCCCGGCCCACCTCCTTTCCGATCCTCCGAGCACGAGCGAGCACATGGACACGCCTCCTCCCCAGACCGAGCCCTCCGAGCCCACCGAGGCGGACATCGCCGCCTTCCAGGAGCAGCTGGGCCGCCCGCCGCGCGGCCTGCGCGCCATCGCCCACCGCTGCCCGTGCGGCAACCCGGACGTGGTGGAGACCGCGCCGCGGCTGGAGGACGGCACGCCCTTCCCGACGCTCTACTACCTGACGTGCCCGCGGGCCGCCTCGGCCATCGGCACGCTGGAGGCCGAGGGCGTCATGAAGGAGATGACCGAGCGGCTGCAGAGCGACCCGGAGCTGGCGGCCAAGTACCGCGCGGCGCACGAGGACTACATCCGCCGGCGCGACGCCGTCGAGGTGCTGGAGGGCTTCCCGAGCGCCGGCGGCATGCCGGACCGGGTCAAGTGCCTGCACGTGCTGGTCGGTCACTCGCTGGCCGCGGGCCCGGGCGTCAACCCGCTCGGCGACGAGGCGATCGCGATGCTGCCGGAGTGGTGGCGCAAGGGGCCGTGCGTGACGCCCTGCGGCACCGAGGAGTAGGTTCGGCGGATCCGCCGACCGTCCCACGACCTTGCTGGAGTGTGCATGACCCGCGTTGCCGCGATCGACTGCGGTACGAACTCGATCCGCCTGCTGGTGGCCGATCTCGACCCCGCCACCGGTGAGTTCGAGGAGCTCGACCGGCGGATGACGATCGTCCGGCTGGGGCAGGGGGTGGACCGCACCGGGCGGTTCGCGCCGGAGGCGCTGGAGCGGACGTTCGCGGCGTGCCGGGAGTACGCCGCGGTGATTGCCGAACACGGCGCGGAGCGCGTGCGGTTCGTGGCCACCTCCGCCTCCCGGGACGTGGACAACCGCGAGGACTTCGTGCGGGGGGTCGTGGACATCCTGGGCGTCGAGCCCGAGGTGATCACCGGCGACCAGGAGGCGGAGTTCTCCTTCACCGGGGCCACCAAGGAGCTCACCGGCCGCACCGACCTCGCGCGGCCCTTCCTCGTGGTGGACATCGGCGGCGGCTCCACGGAGTTCGTCGTCGGGGAGGAGCACGTCCGCGCGGCGCGCAGCGTCGACGTCGGGTGCGTGCGGATGACGGAGCGTCACCTCGTCGTGGACGGCGAGGTGTCCGACCCGCCGGCGCCGGAGCGGGTGGCCGCGATAAGGGCGGACGTCGAGGCCGCCCTGGATCTCGCGGAGCAGACCGTTCCGCTGCGTTCTGCGCGCACCCTGGTGGGCCTGGCCGGATCGGTGACCACGGTGGCCGCCGTCGCGCTGGGGCTGGACGCGTACGACTCGGCCGCCATCCACCACGCGCGGATCCCGCTGGAGCGGGTCCGGGAGATCACCGCCCGGCTGCTCTCCTCGACGCACGAGGAGCGCGCCGCGATCCCCGTGATCCACCCGGGCCGGGTGGACGTCATCGCGGCGGGGGCCCTGGTGCTCCAGTGCGTGATGGAGCGGACGGGGGCGCGGGAGGTCGTGGTGAGCGAGCACGACATTCTGGATGGAATCGCCTGGAGCGCGGCACTGAAGGAATGACCCGAGGCGCCGAAGGGCGCCCGGAGCGCGGCCCGAGGGGCTCGCGGGGACCGTGTGCGCCGAAAAAGTTCGTGAAATCCTTCACATGAAAAATTGGTCCTAGGACCACGGACTGATGCCTTCCGGCCTCCCATTCGGGGGCCGGACGGCCCGGATGAGCGTGAACGCCCTTGTTCCCACAGGGTTGGAGGAACGTTCACGCGCCGGATCGATCTCGGTGGTCCAGTCGTGTGCGGGGTCGCAAGTCCAGCTCAGCGGGGGTGCCCAACGCATTTGGGGGCGAAGTGGTTCCCCAATGCGGCTATGGCGTGGGTCACGTGGGCGGCGAAGTGTAGCAGATACCCCACCGCGCCTTGTGAAGGGGCGCACGAGCACCCCTTCGGGGTGTGCTGGATACTCGAATCATGAGCACCACGGAGCGTCCACGGATCCTCGTAGTAGGCGGTGGGTACGTCGGCATGTATGCGGCCCGCCGCATCCTGAAGAAGATGCGGTACGGCGAGGCGACCGTCACGGTCGTCGACCCGCGCTCGTACATGACGTACCAGCCCTTCCTCCCCGAAGCAGCCGCCGGCAGCATCTCGCCGCGGCACGTCGTGGTGCCGCTGCGACGTGTGCTCCCCAGGGCGGAGGTCCTCACCGGCCGCGTCACCACCATCGACCAGGACCGCAAGGTCGCCACGATCGCCCCGCTGGTGGGCGAGGCGTACGAGCTGCCCTTCGACTACCTGGTCATCGCGATGGGCGCGGTCTCCCGTACCTTCCCGATCCCCGGCCTCGCCGAGAACGGCATCGGCATGAAGGGCATCGAGGAGTCCATCGGCCTGCGCAACCACGTGCTGGAGCAGCTCGACAAGGCCGACTCGACCACCGATGAGGAGATCCGCCGCAAGGCGCTCACCTTCGTCTTCGTCGGCGGCGGCTTCGCCGGCGCCGAGACGATCGGCGAGGTCGAGGACATGGCCCGCGACGCGGCCAAGCACTACCGCAACGTGAAGCGCGAGGACATGCGCTTCGTGCTCGTCGACGCCGCCCCGCGCATCCTTCCCGAGGTCGGCGAGAAGCTCGGCCAGTACGGCAAGGAGCACCTCGCGAGCCGCGGCATCGAGATCCACCTCGAGACGTCGATGGACTCGTGCGTCGACGGCCACGTCGTCCTCAAGAACGGCCTCGAGGTCGACGCCAACACCATCGTGTGGACCGCGGGCGTCAAGCCCAACCCGGCGCTGGCCCGCTTCGGCCTGCCGCTCGGCCCGCGCGGTCACGTGGACACCCAGGCGACCCTCCAGGTGCAGGGCACCGACTACATCTGGGCCGCGGGCGACAACGCCCAGGTGCCGGACATGATCGGCCGCCGCGCCGGCAACGAGAACGCCTGGTGCCCGCCGAACGCCCAGCACGCGCTGCGCCAGGCCAAGGTCCTCGGCGACAACGTGGTCTCCGGCATGCGGGGCTTCCCGCAGAAGGAGTACAGCCACGCCAACAAGGGTGCGGTCGCCGGTCTCGGCCTGCACAAGGGCGTCGCGATGATCGTCATGGGCAAGATGAAGATCAAGCTCAAGGGCCGTCTCGCCTGGTACATGCACCGTGGCTACCACGGCATGGCCATGCCGACCTGGAACCGCAAGATCCGCGTCTTCGCCGACTGGACGCTGGGCATGTTCCTCAAGCGCGAGGTCGTCTCGCTCGGTGCCATGGAGAACCCCCGCGAGGAGTTCTACGAGGCCGCCAAGCCGGCGCCGCGCGACGCCGCTCCGGCCCAGAAGGCCAAGGCCAGCTGACATACCGTCGGCACTTCCGCCGGCGTACGAGGGCGTCCACCAATCCGTGGGGTGGGCGCCCTCCGGCGTGTCCGCGTCCGATCCTCCGACGCGGCGAATTCCCCTCGCTCCGGCGGAGGTGACCAACTCCGGCCGGGAAGGACTAAGGAACGCCCCACAGGTGTTTAGGTGGCAGATGAACCTATCTCCTGGCCCTTCTTCACGGAGGTGTGCGACATGGCCCAGGCCGCCCGACGGCTCGCCGCTCTCGCCGAACAGGCACTGGGGGCACCGCTCCCGGTGCGGCTGCGCGCATGGGACCACAGCGAGGCAGGTCCGCCCGGCGCCCCCGTGCTCGTCGTCCGCAACCGGCGCGCCCTGCGTCGGCTGCTGTGGAAACCGGGCGAACTCGGCCTGGCCCGCGCCTGGGTGGCGGGCGACCTCGACGTCGAAGGGGACCTCTACGGGGCCCTGGACCTGCTCGCGGGGTCGATCTGGGAGCGCGACGAGGACACCCGGCGCCGTGCCGCGCCCCTGGCCGCCCTCGCCGCCCTGCGCGACCCGGGGCTGCGCGCCGCGGGCAAGGAACTGCTGAGGCTCTCCGGGCCCTGGGTGCCGCCCTCCCCGCCCGTGGAGGAGGCCCGCCGCACGACCGGGCCGCTGCACACCCTGCGCCGCGACAAGCAGGCCATCAGCCACCACTACGACGTCGGCAACGCCTTCTACGAGAAGGTCCTCGGCCCGTCCATGGTCTACTCCTGCGCCTACTGGGAGCCCGGCGCCTCCCTGGAGGACGCGCAGAGCGCCAAGCTCGACCTGGTCTGCCGCAAGCTCGGCCTCGCGCCCGGCATGCGGCTGCTGGACGTCGGCTGCGGCTGGGGCTCCATGGTGCTGCACGCCGCCCGCGAATACGGCGTGAGCGCGATCGGCATCACGCTCTCCGAGGAGCAGGCGGCCTACGCCCGCAAGCGCATCGCCGAGGCCGGGCTGGCGGACCGGGTGGAGATCCGGGTCCAGGACTACCGCGAGATCTCCGACGGCCCCTTCGACGCGATCTCCTCCATCGGCATGGCCGAGCACGTCGGCCGCGCCCGCTACGCCGAGTACGCCGCCGACCTGTACGCGCTGCTCAAGCCCGGCGGCCGGCTGCTCAACCACCAGATCGCCCGGCGGCCGCTGAAGGACGAAGAGGGTTACCGGGTCGACGAGTTCATCGACCGCTACGTCTTCCCCGACGGCGAACTGGCCCCCGTCGGCCGGACCGTGGCGCAGCTGGAGGAGGCCGGCTTCGAGGTCCGTGACGTCGAGGCGCTGCGCGAGCACTACGCGCTGACCCTGCGCCGCTGGGTGGCCAATCTGGAGGAGCACTGGGACGAGGCCGTGCGGCTGACCTCGCCGGGCCGGGCCCGGGTGTGGCGGCTGTACATGGCGGCCTCGGCGCTCGCCTTCGAGCGCAACCGCATCGGCGTCAACCAGGTGCTCGCCGTGCGGACACCCGGATCCGGTGACCCGGGACTGCCGCTGCGCACCCGGGAGTGGCACCCCTGAGACGCACGAAGGGCCCGGCGGTTGCCGGGCCCTTCGTCGTCGTACGGCCGTCAGTCGGCCTTGATGGCGCTGAGCATGTTCATCCGGGCGGCCCGACGGGCCGGCCAGAGGGCCGCCAGCACGCCGACCACGGCGGCCAGCAGCAGGAAGACGCCCATCCGGTCCCAGGGGAGGACCAGTTCGTAGGTGGCGATCTTCTCGGCGATCTGCCGGCCGGCGGCCCAGCCGAAGAAGACGCCGAGGCCGATGCCGAGGACGCCGCCGAAGAGCGAGATGACCAGCGACTCCAGGCGGACCATCCGCTTGATGCCGGAGCGGTCCAGGCCGATGGCCCGCAGCATGCCGATCTCCTGCTGGCGCTCGAAGACGGACATCGCCAGGGTGTTGACGACGCCGAGGACCGCGACGATCACGGCCATGGCGAGCAGCCCGTAGAGGACGTTCAGCAGCATGTTGATCGCCTTGGCGATCTCGTTGGAGATGTCGTCCTTGTCCTGGACCTGGATCGCCGGGTTGTCGCCGAGTGCCTTCTGGATCGACTTCTTCGCGGAGTCGCTCGCACCGGAGGCGGTCTTGACCATCACCTGCTTGTCGTTGACCTCGGACATGTGCGGGGTCAGGGTGGCGTTGTCGAGCATGATGCCCTTGAGCATCTCGTTGCCCCGGTAGATGCCCCCGACGGTCAGCTTGCCCTTCTTGCCGTCCGCGTAGGTGACGGTGAAGGACGAACCCAGCTTCCAGCCGCGGTTCTTGGCCGTGTCGGCGTCGACGACGGCCTTGTCGCCGGACAGCCCGGCGAAGGAGCCGGCCGTGAAGTCGAGCTTCACGAGCTTGTCGATGGACTTCCCGTCGACGCCCGCCAGGGACTCGTACTCGCCGCCGATGCGGGACGGGGACTCGCGCAGCGGGCTGACGGCGGTGACGTCGGACTGCTGGGCGAGCTTCTTCGCCACGTCGGGGGAGAGCGGGTAGGTGTTGGCCATCACGACGACGTAGTCGGCCTTGATGGCGTCGGTGGCCATCTTGTCGATGGCCTTCTGCATGCTGCCGGCGATGACCGTCAGGCCGGTGATCAGGGTGAGGCCGATCATCAGGGCGGAGGCCGTCGCGGCGGTGCGGCGCGGGTTGCGGACCGCGTTCTGCCCGGCCAGCTTGCCGGACATGCCGAACAGGCGCAGCAGCGGACCGGCGGCCTTGATCAGCGGCTTGGCCAGCAGCGGGGTCAGCACGAAGACGCCGATGACCAGCAGGGCGGCGCCGAGGCCGAGGCCGGACTCGTCGGTGGCGACCAGGCTCAGCCCGGCGCCCGCGGCGGCGATGACGGCGCCGATGGTGTTGCGGACGACCAGCGACTTGGTGGTGGCCACCGCGTGCACGCTGTTCATGGCGGCGACCGGGGGGATCTTCGCGGCGCGGCGGCCGGGCAGCCAGGCGGCGAGCATGGTGACGACGATGCCGACGACCAGCGAGGTGACGATCGTGCCCGGGGTGATGACGAGCGGGCCGTCGGGCATGTCGGCGCCGATGGCCGAGCGCATCCCGGCGCCGATGCCTATGCCCGCGAGCAGACCGGTGAGGGCCGCGACGGCGCCCACCACGAACGCCTCGATGAGCACCGAGCGCGTGACCTGGCGGCGGCTGGCGCCGACCGCGCGCATGAGCGCGAGCTCCTTGGTGCGCTGGGCGACCAGCATGGTGAAGGTGTTGGCGATGATGAAGATGCCGACGAAGAGCGAGATCCCGGCGAAGACCAGCAGGATGGTCTTCGAGGCCGAGGAGTTCTCCTCGATCATCCTGGCCTCGTCGTCGGCGAGCTGCCGGCCGGTGGTGGCCTCGGCGTCGCGCGGCAGGATCTTGTCGATCCCGGACTTGAGCTTCGTCTGGGAGGTGCCGGGCGCGGCCTTGACGTCGATCTCGGTGAAGCGGCCGGGCTTGGTGAAGAGCTTCTGCGCGGTGGCGGTGTCGAAGAGGGTGAGGCTGCCGCCGGCGGTCACGCTGCCGCTGTCGGTGGTGAAGATGCCGGTGATCTTCTGGGGGAGCACCGGGCCGCTGACCGACATCCGGACGGTGTCGCCGACCTTGAAGCCCGCGCGGTCGGCGGTCCTGGCGTCCACCGCGATCTCGCCGGCGCGCTGCGGGGCGCGGCCGGACGTCAGCGGATAGCGGGCGTCCTTGCCGTCGGGGCCGGGGAAGTAGTTGGAACCGGCCCGGGAGAAGCCCTGGCCGACCAGCTCGCCGTCCTTGCCGGCGAGGAAGGCCTGGCCGTCCACGGAGCCGGTGGCGTAGGCGGCGCCGGGGACCTCGGCGGCCTTGTCGAGCAGGCGCTGGGTCAGCAGCGGGGTCTCGCCGGGGCGGCCCTCGTCGCGGTCCGCCCGGTGGGGCTGGACGGCGACGTCGACGTGGGAGAAGCCCTTCTGGGAGCTGCTCTTCTGGGCCTCGGAGAAGGTGTTGGTGAAGACCAGGGTGCCGGAGACGAAGGCCACGCCGAGCATCACGGCGAGGACGGTCATCAGCAGCCGGGCCTTGTGCGCAAGGACGTTGCGCAAGGCGGTGCGGAACATCAGTCAGGTGTCCTGGGTGTCGTGAACGGTCGTGGTCAGCTCGTGCGGCCCTTGGCGTCGAACGCCTTCATGCGGTCGAGCACCGCGTCGGCGGTGGGCTCGTACATCTCGTCGACGATGCGGCCGTCGGCGAGGAAGACGACGCGGCCCGCGTAGGAGGCGGCCACCGGGTCGTGGGTGACCATGACGACGGTCTGGCCGAGCTCGCGCACCGAGTTGCGCAGGAAGCCGAGGACCTCGGCGCCGGAGCGGGAGTCGAGGTTGCCGGTGGGCTCGTCGGCGAACATGATCTCGGGGCGGCCGGCGAGGGCGCGGGCCACGGCGACGCGCTGCTGCTGGCCGCCGGAGAGCTGGTTGGGGCGGTGCTTGAGGCGGCCGGAGAGGCCGACGGTGTCCACGACCATGTCCAGCCACTGCCGGTCGGGCTTGCGGCCGGCGATGTCCATGGGGAGCGTGATGTTCTCCAGGGCGTTGAGCGTCGGCAGCAGGTTGAACGCCTGGAAGATGAAGCCGATCTTGTCCCGGCGGAGCTGGGTGAGCTTCTTGTCGTTGAGCCCCGTCAGCTCCACGTCGCCGATCCGGGCCGAGCCGCCGGAGACGGTGTCGAGTCCGGCCATGCAGTGCATCAGCGTGGACTTGCCCGAGCCGGAGGGGCCCATGATCGCGGTGAACTCGGCGCGGCGGAACTCCACGGAGACGGAGTCCAGGGCGACCACCTGGGTCTCGCCCTGGCCGTAGACCTTGGTCAGGTCCGTCGCGACGGCCGCGGGGGCCGCGGTGCGGACGGCGGTCGGGGCGCCGTAGGGGCTGGTGGTCACGGGAGGCACTCCTTGATCGGGACGTCGGAACCGGGGCGGAACCGGGAAGGTGCTTCCATCGTCCTGTCCCTGTGCGGCTCCCGGATCAGCCCTGGTTCCCGTTCTCGGGGCAGACTCCAGAGGTACGGCCCGGGGGGTGCCGTCATCCTCGGGTATGACCCCGGTCCCTGCCGTGGGAGGCGAGATTGCGACAATTCCCGGATGGGGGGCCGGGAGGGGCCATGAGAAGGGGGGATCGGCCTCTGGCATGTGCCGAAGGGGTCCGTTCCGCACTGATGAGCGCTCAGTTGCCCATAAAATAAGACAACCTCTGGTCAGTGTTCCGCTGTTTGGGGGGCGCCACACGGATAGGCTCATCCTGTTCTCCTCAAGGGAACCCGCGCGCGCGTCCCTGCACGTGCGGCCCGAGGGCCCGCCCGGATGGTGGAATGCAGACACGGCGAGCTTAAACCTCGCTGGCCCTTCGGGCCGTGCCGGTTCGAGTCCGGCTCCGGGCACACACATGCACGTTCATCGTTCGCCTGCGGGCGGGCGCTTCACCGCCGGACGGGCTCCGGGCCGTACGGGCGGACGCGTGCCCGGACGGGGCGGGGCCGGCCCGGTGCTCAGCGCTGCCCGGCGGCCGGGCCCCCGGCCAGCTCGAAGAGGGTCTTGAGGGCGGCGAACGCCTCCGCCCGGTCCACCAGGCCGTCGAGGCTGTGCAGGGTGTTCACCCCGACGCCGCTGCCGAAGACGATCGTCGCCAGGCTCTTCGCGTCGGGCAGCCCGGGGGTGCGGGCGGTGATCCGCTCCAGGTAGCCGATCCAGACCCGGCGGGTGCGCTCGTAGCCGTGCACATAGGCGTCCCGCAGCGGACCGGGGGCGCCCATCACCTCCGGCAGGACCGTGGCGAACACCCGCCCGCAGGGTGCGTCCACCACCGCCAGGTGCGCGTCCACCAGGGCGCCGAAGGCCAGCGGGCCGGTCTCCGGCAGCCGCTCGCGGTACATCCCCTCGGCCGTGCCGAAGGCGTGCCCGATCACCTCCGCGATCAGGCCCTCCTTGGAGCCGAAGTGCCAGGCGACCGAGCCGCGGCTGATGCCCGCCCGGCCGGCCACGGCCTGGACGGACGCGGCCCTCGGGCCGCCCTCGGCGACCAGCTCCGTCGCCGCCTCCAGCAGCCGCCGGCGGCTCTCCCGTGCTGATTCCTCGCGACGTCCGGCCATGGCGTGATTGTTCCACGGGGCCGACGGGCCGGCGAAGGGCGCGGCAGGAAGCGGAAGCGCCAAACATCAGTAGGTGCATACCACTTGACGGCCTGTGCCGGGCGTTCAACGATTGGACCAACGTCCAGTTATCGCCGGTGAGCCGAGCCGCACACCTTGGAAGTCCTGGCGTCGGCGCGTCCTGCCCTGCGGAAGCGGTGGCCTCTGTTCCCTACCGTCCGGTTCCGCGTGTGCTGCGTCCGCATTCCGGTGTTCCGAACCGCCGACCGCACGATCGGAGTTGCCCCATGCGCCTGATCACCTTCGAGAGGCAGACCCCAGGGGACCGGCCCCGCGCCGGAGTGCTGCTGGACGACGACTCCGTCGTCCTCGACCTGTCCGCCGCCGCGCCCGGCGACGCCGCCCTCGGCTCGCTCCAGGCCCTGATCGAGTCCGGGGAGGCCGGGCTGGACCGGGTGCGGGAGCTCGTCGCGCGGCGGCCCGGCGCGGCCCTGCTCGCCCGGGACGGCGTCCGGCTGCTGGCGCCGCTGCCGCGCCCGGCCCGGCTGCGCGACTGCGGGCTGTTCATCGCCCACCTGGAGAGCGGGCTGCGCGAGCTGGCCCGGCGGCAGGCGGCCGGGGCGGCCGACCCCGCCGCGGAGTTCGACCGGCTGATGGCCAGCGGGAAGTTCGACCTGAGCCCGCTCTTCCGCGAGCGCGTCATGTACTACACCGCCGATCACCTGGCCGTCAGCGGGACCGGCGACGAGATCGTGGCGCCCACGGGGTCGAAGGAGCTGGACTTCGAATTGGAGTTCGCGGCGGTGGTGGGACGCACCGGCCGGGACGTGAAGCCGGCCGAGGCCCACGAGTACGTCTTCGGTTACACGGTCTTCAACGACTGGAGCGCGCGCGACCTCCAGGCCGCCCTGATGCGGGCCGGCGTCGGGCCCTGCGAGGGCAAGGACTTCGCCGGCTCCAACACCCTCGGGCCCTGCATCGTCACCCGCGACGAGCTGACCGACCCGTACGCCCTCACCATGACCGCCCGGGTCAACGGCGAGGAGTGGTCGCGCGGCACCACCGACGGCATGGAGCACAGCTTCGAGGACGCGATCGTGCACCTGAGCCGGGACCGGGCGGTGCACGCCGGGGAGGTCATCGGCTCCGGAACCGTTCCCTCCGGTACCGCCCTCGACCTCGGGCGCCGCCTCGCGGACGGGGACGTGGTCGAGCTGGAGGTCGAGCGGATCGGCGTCCTGCGCAACACCGTCAGGGTCCCCTGATGAACGCGGTGTACGTGCTCGGCGTGGGCCGCACCGCCTACGGCAGGTTCCCGGACCTGACCGTCGGCGCGCTCGCGGGGGAGGCCCTCGCGCGCTGTCTCGCCGACTCCGGATGCGAACTCTCCGAGGTGGACGGGGTGTTCTTCGCCAACGCCACCCAGGGCGCCCTGGAGGGGCAGCACCTGGTCCGCGGGCAGGCCGCCCTGCGGGACGCCGGCGTCGAGGGCGTCCCGGTGGTCAACGTCGAGAACGCCTGCGCGAGCGGGGCCACCGCGCTGCACCTGGCGGCCACCGCGGTGCGGGCCGGCGAGATGGACGTCGCGCTCGCGGTCGGCGCCGAGAAGATGTACGGGGCCGACGAGGGGCGGCTCACCGCGGCCTTCCACGGCGGCCTGGACGTCGCCCGGTGGCAGGAGGGGCTCAAGGCGCTGCAGGAGGCCGCCGGGGCTGAAACGGTGCCGCCCGGCCGGCGCTCGGTCTTCATGGACGTCTACGCGGCGCTCGCCGCCGACCACCGCCGTCGCCATCCCTCCTGTACGCCGCGGGGGTTGGCCGCGGTCACCGCCAAGAACCGGCGGCACGGCGCGCTCAACCCGCTCGCCGCCCGCCGCGAGGCGCTCACCGCCGACGAGGTGCTGGCCGCGCGGGAGGTCGCCGCCCCGCTGACCGTCCCGATGTGCGCGCCCATCGGCGACGGTGCCGCGGCCGCCCTGGTCTGCTCGCCCGCCGTCGTGCGCCGGCTGGGCGCGCGCCGGGCGGTGCGGCTGCGGGCCTCCGTGGTCGTCTCGGGCACCGGGCGCACGCTCGACGAGCCGGAGCGCGGGATCACCCGGCGCGCCGCCGCCCTCGCCCGCGAGCGGGCCGGCCTCGGCCCGGCCGACGTCTCGCTCGCCGAGGTCCACGACGCGACCGCGGTCGGCGAGGTGCTCCAGGTCGAGGCGCTCGGTCTGGTGCCGCCCGGCGAGGGCGCCGCGGCCGCCGAGCGCGGCGAGACGGCCCTCGGCGGCCGGCTGCCGGTCAACACCTCCGGCGGCCTGGAGTCCAACGGCCACCCGGTCGGGGCCACCGGGATCGGCCAGGTCCATGAACTGGTCACCCAGCTGCGGGGCGAGGCGGGCGCCCGGCAGGTGCCCGGGGCCCGCATCGGGCTCGCGGAGAACGGCGGCGGCTTCCTGGGCTTCGAGGAGGCCGCCGCGGCGGTCCTGGTGCTGGAGGCGCCGGCTTCGGGGAGGTCCTCGTGAACATCGCGGAGCTGTTGCGGCGCGCCGCCGCGACGAACCCGTACGCCCCGGCCGTCTGCGAGGGGGCCGACGTCCTCCGCGACCACCGTCAACTCCACGACCGCGCACAGGCGATCGGCGACGCGCTGGTCCGGGTCCACGGGCTGGCACCCGGTGACAGGGTTGCCCTGGCCATGCGCAACACCCCGCTCTATCCGGAGGTGTTGTTCGGGATCTGGTGGGCCGGTCTGGTGGCCGTCCCGCTGAACGCCCGCCTCCACCCGAAGGAGTTCGCGCAGCTCGCCGAGGACTGCGGGGCGGGGCTCTGCGTCGCCACGGCGGAACTGGCCGGTCCGTTACGGGAACAGGGCCTCGGCGCGACCGCGCTGGTGGCGGCGGACGAGCTCGTGGCCGCCGCCGGGCGCGGCGTCGCCCGGGCCCCGGCCGCCGCCGGTGACGACGAACCGGCGTGGCTCTTCTACACCAGCGGCACCACCGGCCGTTCCAAGGGCGCCACGCTCACCCACGGCAACCTGGCCGCGGCCACCCGCAGCGCGCTCGCCGACATCGGGACGGGCGTCGACGCCGCGATGCTGCACATCGCGCCGATGTCGCACGCCGGCGGGCTCTTCG
>NZ_BAAAXZ010000012.1:0-18975 GCF_039535865.1 Streptomyces thioluteus | reverse complement strand
CGGCACCCGTGCGGTGGTCGGCGACCGCACGAACTCGCCGTGCTCACCGAGTGTGTTCACCGGGGGGGCCGGGGCCGCTGCCGGGCGGGTGTGCGCTCGGCTCGGTGAAGTTCGCAGATCGTGGGCACACAAGTGCGCGGTCCGGACTGGCCGGTCTCATCAAGACGGCCATGGCCCTGCACACCGGCGTCAGACCGCCAACGGCACAGCTGACCCGGCCCGACCCGTGCGCTGGGAGGAGGGGAGCACCCGTTCGCCTTCCACACGGTGGGCGCGTCATGGGCGGCGGCGCCCGCCGAACGGACCGCCGGAGTCAGCGCGTTCGGCTTCGGCGGACAACTTCATGTGGTGCTGCGCGGGTCATGAGGCGGGACCGCCGCCCGGCACGGGCTCGACGCCTGGCCGGCCGAGCTGTTCGTCTTCACGGCACCGACCGGGCGGGACCCGGCCGGCCGTCGGCCGGCTGCTGGAGCTGGCCGGGGAGAACGACCGGCAGGGGGCCCGCCCTGGCGGCTGCGCGACGCTGGCGCTGAGCGCCGCCGGCGCGGCGACGCGCCGGGAAGCCGGCCTGGGCGGCCGTCGTGGCCCGTGACCTGGACGAGCTGCCCGGCTGCTGGAACGGGCCCTGGCCGGGGAGCACGATCCCCGGTCGGGGGTCTTCGGCGCGGGCCCGGACGGCCCGGAGTCCGGTGAACCGACGGCGGCGAAGTGGCGTTCCTCTTCCCGCGGTCAGGGGAGCCAGCGCCCGGACATGCTCGCCGAACTGTTCATCGCCTTCCCGGAGGTCCAGCGGTATCTGAGGAGCGGCCACGAGTGGCGCGGACATCCATCTTCCCGCCGACCGCCTTCGACCCCCGCCGTCGCGGACGGGCAGCGCGCCCGGTAATCACGACACCAGGACCGCCCATGCCCGCGGCTGGGCATCATGGGGCTGACCGTGTCCGAGCTGCTGGGCCGGGCCGGCGTCCGCCCCGGCATGGCGGCCGGCACAGCTACGGCGAACTGGTCGTCGCTGTGCGCGGCCGGGGCGTTCGGGCCGGAGACCCTGCTGGAGCTCAGCGCGGGCACGCGCGGAGGCGATCCTGGCCGCCGCGGGCGAGGAACCGGGGGACCATGGCCGCCGTGGCGGCCTGGGCACTGAGGGACGTCGCCGAGGAGCTGTCGGCGCCGGGGCTGCGGCCGCCGGGTGGTGGTCGCGAAACCACAACGCGCCGCGGCAGACGGTGATTTCCGGCCCCGCCGAGGCGGTCGCGGCGGCGGTGCGCGCCGGCTGCGCGAGCGGGGGGCTGGGCGCCAAGCCGGTTCCCGGTGGCTGTGCGCCTTCCACAGCCCCCTGGTGGCACCGCCGGCAAGCGGTTCGCCGAGGCCCTCGCCGGCCGGCGCGTGGCAGCGCCGGAGATCCCGGTCTGGGCGAACCGGACAGCCGCCGTCTACCCCGGACAACCGGACGGAGTACGGGAGGAGTTGGCGGCCCAGATCGGTTCCCCCGTGCGCTTCGTCCAGCAGATCGAGCGGATGTACGAGGCGGGCGCCCGGGTCTTCGTCGAGGCCGGTCCGGGCTCGGTGCTGACCGGCCTGGTGGGCCGGATCCTCGGCGACCGTCCGCCACGACCGCGGTGGCGTGCGAGGGGCCCCGACGGCCCCGGACTGCGCGGCTTCCTGGGCATGCTCGCCCGGCTCGCCGTCGCCGGCGTCCCCGTCCGTACCGGATGGCTGCACCAGGGCGCGACACCGTCGAGGCCGTCCCCGGGGCCTGCCCCGCACCACCCGGCTGGATCGTCAACGGACAGCTGACGCGCGCCCGTGACGGCGGCCCGCTGCCAGGCTCGCTCGCACCGGCCCGACGCATTCGCATGGAGGACATGGAGGAGATGACCGTGACCCAGGCAGGCCAGGACGGCGGAACGGCGGCGGACGCCGACCGGATGGTGCGGGAATACCTGCGCACCAGCCGGGAGTTGGTGGCCGCGCAGCGCGATGTGCTGCTGACCGTACCTCGGCGGCGCGGCGGGGGTTCCGGCGGTGGCGCCGGTGCCGGTCGCGCGCTCCCGCAGGCCGTGGTGGAGCCGCCCGCCGCGACTGTGGAGCCTCCGGCGCCCCGGCCGTCGGCGGACGTGCTGGCGACCATCCTCGACATCATCGCCGAACGCAACCGGCTATCCCCTCGACATGATCGAACCGGATCTCGACTGGAGGCCGATCTGAGCATCGACTCCATCAAGAGGATCGAGATCGTCGGAGAGTCTGGCCGCCCGGCTCGGACTTCGGCGGCAGCGGTACGGAGCTGCCCCGGCTCGACGACGCGGAGCTGGAGGTGCTGTCCAAGGCCCGTACCGCGTCCGGCATCGCCGATGCTGTCCTGAAGGAGCGGCTTGCCGCACGCGGGCACTGCCCCCGCTGCGGCGGTGGACGCCGTCCCCGCCGTCGCCGGCGAGGCGCCCGCCAGGATGGTCCTGCGCAGGGCCGGACTCCCGGCCCCCGCCGGGGAGTTCGCGGTCCTGGAGGGCAGGCGGTTCGCCCTGCTGGGCGGGGCGGGTCCGGTGCCCGAGGCGCTGGCCGCCCGGCTGGGCACCCACGGCGCACAGGCGGTCGTCCTGCCGCCGCACCACCAACTCGCCGACGAGGACGGACCGTTGGACGGCGTGTTCCATCTGGAGGCGCTGGCGCGGGACGGCGGCGGGCCGCTCCTGCCGGACTCCTTCCCGGTGTTCCGGGCCGCGCTGCGGCGCGGGCCACGCTGGCTGATCGCGGCCGCGCCCGCCGCCGGCGCGGACGTCCCCGCCGCGACCGTCGGGCGGGCGGACGGGCTGCGGGGCCTGTTCCGGACCGTCGCGCGGGAGTACCCGGACGTCCTCGTCCGGCTCGTCGAAGCGGCCCCGGAGATGACGGCCGACGAGGTGGCGGCGGCGCTCGTGGGCGAGTTGACGGCCGAGGAGCCGGTCCCGGTGGTGCTGCGGTCGCCGGACGGCGGCCGGTCCGGCCTCGAACCGGTGGCGGCCGGCGCCCTCGGCGCCCTGGGCGGCCGCGGCGCGGGCCCGGCCGGGGACGGCGCGGCCGAGGCGGCCGCCGCCGGCCTGGACCGGGACGCCGTGGTGCTGCTGATCGGCGGGGCCCGGGGCATCACCGCACGGTTCGCCGCGACGCTCGCGGCGGCCTCCCGCTGCCGGATCGAGCTGGCCGGGCGGACCGCGCTGCCGGACGCCCCCGAGGACGAGGGACACCCGGCGGGCACCGGACCGGGCGGCGCTGCGCGCCGTGCTGGCCGCGCGGGGAGAACGCTCCCCGGCCGGCATCGAACGGGAGGTCTCGCAGATCCTGGCCCGGCGGGAGATCCGCCGCACCCTCGGCACGCTGCGGGACCTGGGCAGCCCGGTGCGCTACCACGCGGTGGACGTCCGGGACCCCGACGCGGTGCGACGCCTGGTGGCGGACGTCCATGCCGAGCACGGCCGGCTGGACGGCGTGGTGTACGCGGCCGGGGTGATCGAGGACCGGGTCCTGGCGGAGAAGGAACCCGACTCCTTCCGCCGGGTGTTCGGCACCAAGGTCGACGGTGCGCGCACCCTGCTCGCAGCGCTGGACGGACTGCCGCGGGTCCCCCGGTTCGCCGTGTTCTTCGGGCAGCGTCGCGGCCGTCTTCGGCAACCGCGGCCAGGCGGACTACGCGGCGGCCAACGACGCCCTGGAGTCCCTGGGCGGCCGGTGGGCGGCCCGGTCCGCTGCCGGACGCTGACGGTGCACTGGGGGCCGTGGGCGCCGGGCCGGGGAGCACACCGGCATGGTGACCCCGGAGCTCGCCCGGGAATACGCGCGGCGCGGGGTGAAGCTGATCGACCCCGAGGAGGGCGCGCTGTGCCTGCTGCGCGAGCTCGCCTGGGGCGAGGAGTCGGCCGACGCCGTGGTCTACACCGCATCGGGCTGGTGAGGATGAGCACGGTTGATGAGATGAGCTCCGCACGGCCCCCGGTCGCCATCGTCGGCATGGCGGTCCTCCTCCCCGGCGCGCCGGACCTCGGGACGTACTGGCGGAACCTGACGGACGGGGGGTCGACGCCATCACCGAGGTCCCGCCCGGGCGTTGGGACCCCTCCTTCTACGACCCGGCGGCCGCCCGCGACCGCGCGGACCGGGTGTACTGCCGGCGCGGCGGATTCGTCGACGACCTGGCCGAGGTGGAGGTGACCCGGTTCGGGATCATGCCCAGCTCGGTGCCGGGCACCGAACCGGAGCAGCTCATCGCGCTGCACGTGGCCGCCGGGGCGATCGCGGACGCGGGCGGCGCGGCCCGGCTGCCGGACCGGGACCGGGTCGGGGTGATCCTGGGCCGGGGCGGCTATCTGTCCCCCGGGATGGCCCGGGGCACCCAGTCCGTCCGGACGTCCGCCCAACTGGTGCGGACTCTCTCGGAGTTGCTGCCCGAGCTGGACGCCGGACTGCTGGACGCGGGTCCGGCGGGCGTACGCGGAGCAGCTGGGCCCGGACGAGCCGGAGCAGGCCATCGGGCTCGTCCCCAACCTGACCGCATCCCGGGTGGCCAACCGGCTCGACCTGTGCGGACCGGCCTACACGGTGGACGCCGCCTGCGCGTCCTCGCTGGTCGCGGTCGACCAGGCGGTCGGCGAACTGGCCACGGGCCGCTGCGACATGGTGCTGGCCGGCGGGGGTCCACCACTGCCACGACATCACGCTGTGGTCCCTGTTCTCCCGGCTGCGCGCGATGTCGCCGAGCCAGCGGATCCGCCCGTTCCACCGGGACGCGGACGGGCTGCTGATCGGCGAGGGCACCGGTGTGGTGGCTCTCAAGCGGCTCTCCGACGCGCTGCGCGACGGGGACCGGGTCTACGCCGTGATCCGCGGCACCGGGGTGGCCAGTGACGGCCGCAGCGGCAGTCTGGTCAACCCCGACCCGTCGGGCCAGGGTGAAGGCGGTGCGCGCCGCCTGGCGCGAGGCGGGACTCGACCCCGCCGCACCGGGATCCGTCGGGCTGCTGGAGGCGCACGGGACCGCCACCCCCTCGGGCGACGCCGCCGAACTCGCCACCCTGGCCGAGGTGTTCGGGCCGCCCGGAGATCATCCCGGCGGTCCTCCCGGCGGCGCGGACCGGCCGGTGATCGGGTCGGTGAAGTCGATGATCGGCCACACCATGCCGGCCGCGGGCGTGGCCGGTCTGGTCAAGGCCGCGCTCGCCGTGCACCACGGCGTGCTGCCGCCGACCCTGCACTGCGAGGAACCGCACCCGGCCCTGGACCGCACCCGCTTCCGGACGATCGCCGCGGCGCGGGACTGGGCGACCGGCGACGGACGGACCCGGCGGGCGGGCGTCAACGCGTTCGGCTTCGGCGGCATCAACGCCCATGTGGTGCTGGAAGCGGCGCCCGCCCCGCCCGGTCGCCCGGTCCGGCCGGCGGTGACCGTCCGGGAGCCGGAGCAGGTGCTGCGGCTGGCCGCCGACAGCCCGGAGCGGCTCGCCGCGCGCCTGGACGCCGAGGACGCCGCCGTGCGCCGGGCGGGGCTCGCCGCCCCGGGCACCGGACGCGTCCGGCTGGGCATCGTGGACCCCACCGCCAAGCGCCTGGCCCTGGCCCGGAAGGCGGTGGCCGCGGGCCGTCCCTGGCGGGGGCGCGGTGACGTCTGGTTCGCCCCGAGTCGCTGCTCGGCGGGCCCGGCGGCGGGCGCCTGGCCTTCGTCTTCCCCGGGCTGGAGGCCGAGTTCAGCCCCCGGGCCGACGACGTCGCCGCGCACTTCGGCCTGTCCGCGCTGCTGACCGGCGGGTACGCCGGGCCCGGTGCGGATGTGGCGGACGTCGGCCGGCACGGCGCCGGGGTGATCGCCGTGGGACGGGTGCTGGACGCCGCGCTGCGCCGCATGGGCATCGTGCCGGACGCCGTCGCGGGCCACAGCATCGGCGAGTGGACCGCCATGGCCACCTCCGGACTGTATGCCGGGAGCGCGGTGGACGAGTTCACCCGGGCCTTCGACCCGGACCGGGTGCGGGTGGCCGGCGGGCTGGCCTTCGCCGCGCTGGGCGCCCCCGCCGAGCGGGTCACCGCCGCCCTCGCGGACCACCCCGGGGTGGTGCTGTCGCACGACAACGCGCCGGACCAGTCGATGGTCTGCGGGCCGCCCGGCCAAGTGGAGGAACTCGTACGGCAGTTCCGGGCGGGCGGCGTCATCGGCCAGGTCCTGCCGTTCCAATCGGGCTTCCACACCCCGATGCTGGCGCCCCACCTCGGCCAGATCCGGCACTACGCCGGCCTGTTCGAGCTGCGCCGGCCGACGGTGCCCGTCTGGTCGGCGACCACCGCCGCGACGTACCCGGACACCGAGGAGGAGGTGCGCGAGCTCTTCGTCCGCCACCTGCTGGAGCCCGTCCGCTTCCGGCCCCTGATCGAGGCCATGTACGCGGCCGGTTTCCGGGCGTTCGTCCAGGCCGGCACGGGCCGGGTGGGCTCGCTGATCGAGAACACCCTGCGGGGCCGTCCGCACCTGGTGGTGGCCGCCAACTCCCCGCACCGGCAAGGGATGGCGCAGCTCCTCCGGGTCGCCACGGCCCTGTGGGCGGACGGCGGGGAGGCGGACACCGGGGTCCTGACGGCCGCCGACGGCGGAGGCTCCGCCCGCCGGATGCCGCCGTCGCGACTGGACCTGGGCGGGGGACTGGTGTCCCTGGACCGGGAGACCGTGGCCGAGGTGCGCTCGGCCCTGGCCGTCGGACGCGGCACGGGCCACGATGTGCCGCCGCCCGGCGACTCCCCGCTGGCGGTCGAACTGCGGGCGCTGCTGGAGGACACCGCCGACACCGCCGTGGCGGTGTCCCGCGCCGCCGCGGCCCGCACGGTCCGCACGGTGCTGCGGGTGTCCACGGACACCATGCCGTACCTGCGCGACCACTGCTTCTTCGGACAACGCCCCGGCTGGCCGGACGAGGCCGACCGGTGGCCGGTGGTCCCGGCCACGACGGTGGTGCACCACATGACGGAGCAGGCCGAACGGGCCCGGCCCGGGGCGACGGCGGTGGCGCTGCACGATGTGCGGTTCGACCGCTGGGTCGCCGCCGCGCCCGCCGTCGAGGTGCCCGTGACCGTCGAGGCGCGGGGCACCGGCCGGTCCGCCGTGACGTTCGGCGCGTACGCGCACGGCGAGGTGGAGCTCGCGGACCGGTATCCCGGCGACGCGCCCCGGCCCTGGCGGTGGCGGCCGGAGGAGGAACGGCCCCCCGGAGATCACGGCCGGGCAACTGTACCGGGACGGCTGGATGTTCCACGGCCCCGCCTTCCAGGGCGTCACCGAGCTGACAGCGACGGGCGACGCGCATGTGCGCGGCGTGCTCACGACGCCGTCGGCGCCCGGCGCGCTGCTGGACAACGTGGGACAGCTGCTCGGCTACTGGATCCTGGCCACGCTGACCGAACGGACCCTGGTGTTCCCCGTCCGCGTACGGCACATCCGCTTCTTCGGCCCGCACCCGCGGCCCGGCACCCGGGTCGAGTGCCTCATCAGGATCGTCTCGGTCACCGACGCCACGGTGGAGGCGGACGTGCAGCTGCTCGTGGACGGGGGCGTCTGGGCGGAGATCGGCGGCTGGCAGGACCACCGGTTCGACAGCAGTACGGAGACCAAGGCGCAGGAGCGGTTCCCCGAACGGCACACCCTCTCCGATGCCCAACAAGGCGGCTGGGTGCTCCTCTTCGACCGGTGCCACGACCTCGCCTCCCGCGACCTCGTGATGCGGCGCCATCTCGGCACCGCCGAGCGCGAGGACCACGGGAGGAAGCCGCCTGCGGGCCGTCGCCAGTGGCTGCTCGGCCGCATCGCGGCCAAGGACGCGGTCCGGCGGTGGCTGTGGGAGCACGGCGAGGGGCCGGTCTTCCCCGCCGAGATCCGGGTGGACAACGACGCGGCCGGCCGGCCGCGGGTGACCGGGGTGCACGGCCGGGCCCTCCCCGGGCTCGACGTCTCGCTGGCGCACCGGGCCGAGGCCGCCGTCGCCCTGGTCCGGCCGCGCGGCACGGACGGGCGCCCGGCGGCGGTCGGCATCGACATCGAGGAGGTCGCCGAGCGGCCCGCCACGACCCTCGCCGCCGCTCTCGACCCCGCAGAGCGCGAGCTCCTCGCCGCGCTGTGCGCCCGCACCGGAGAACCGGAATCCCTGTGGTTCACCCGGTTCTGGGCGGCGAAGGAGGCGGTGGCCAAGGCCGAGGGCACCGGACTGCGAGGACGCCCGCGGGACTTCGCGGTGACCGAGGCCCGGCCGGACCACCTGACGGTGGTCGCCGCCGGCCGCCGCCACCCGGTGCGGTGCCGCGGCGTCGCCAACCCGGAGGGGCTTCCCGAGCGGGAGTACGTGGTCGCCTGGACCACGGGTCCGGCCGCCGGGGGAGACCACCCGGAAGACGAACGACAGGAGAGTCAGCAGTGAACAGCAGTCAGGCGGCGCCGGACACCCGGGCCCGCGAGGCCGTGTCCGAGGAGGCCGTGTTCGAGGAGGTCGGCGGCATGCTCCGCGCCGTCCTCGACGAGTACGGCGGCGTGGACGACGCCGGGATCACCATGGAGACCCGGTTCCACGACGACCTGGACCTGGAGAGCATCGACCTGGTCACCCTCGGCGGCCACCTCCAGGCGCGGTACGGGGAGCGGGTCAACTTCGCCGAGTACCTGGCCGCACTCGGGCTGGAGGAGATCATCGGCCTGACGATCGGACAGCTCGTCGAGCACATCGCCGACTGCCTGCGGGACCCCGGGGAGCGGTGACCCATGGCCATGATCGACGCCAACGGCCTCGCGGTGCACGTGGAGCGGATGCCCGCCCGGACGACGGCCGGCACGGCCCCGCCGCCCACGGTGGTGCTCATCCACGGCATGCTCATCGACAGTCTCGTCAGCTACTACTTCACCCTGGCGCCCCGGTTCGCCGCCGCCGGGCTCGACGTGGTCATGTACGACCTGCGGGGGCAGGGTCACAGCCAACGCCCGCCCGACGGCTACCGGTTGGAGGACTACCTCGACGACCTCGAAGCCCTGCTCGACCGGCTGGACCCGCCCGGTCCCGTCCACCTGGTGGGCAACTCCTACGGCGGCACCATCGCGTTCGGCCTCGCGGCCCGGCACCCGGGCCGGGTGGCCAGCGTCTCGCTGATCGAGTCGGAGCCGCCGACCGGCGCCTGGTCCCGCAAGATGGCCGCCAACCTGGCGCGGGGGGCGGAGGAACTCGCCCGCGACGGGCTCTTCGAGGAACTGACCGGGAAACACGGCAAGCACGTGACCAAACGGATCCGGTCCGCCGCCCGGCTGCTGCACACCACCACCATGGCCCGGGACGTCCCCGCCAGCCGGGTGCTCGACGAGGACGGCATCCGCGCGGTGGGCTGCCCGGTGCTGGCCCTCTACGGTGCCGAGTCGGAACTCGCCGTCCAGGAGGGCTGGTTGAGGTCCCTGCTGCCCCACTGCCGCACCGTCGTGGTGCCGGACCAGGAGCACTGGGTCCTGGTCGGCGCGACGGAGCTGACCGGCGACCTGATCCTCGACTGGATCCGTACGCACACCCCCGCCCCGGCGGCCGGGGACGTGATCCGGTGAGCCGCATCCTGTTCGTGGTGCCGCCCCTGGTCGGGCACATCAACCCCACGGTCGGGGTCGCCGCCGAACTGTCCCGGCGCGGGCACCAGGTGGCCTGGGCCGGACTGCCCGAACTGGTGGCGCCGCTGGTGGGCGCCGGCGCGACCGTGTTCCGCTGCTCCTCCCCGGACCTGGCCGACCCCGCCCTGCTGCGCCCGCCGTCGCTCCGTGGCCCGGCGGCGCTGAAGTTCCTCTGGGAGCGTTTCCTCGGGCCGCTCGCGGAGCACATGGCGCCCGGGGTGCGGGCGGCCGTCCGGCAGTTCCGCCCGGACGTCCTGGTGGCCGACCAACAGGCCGTCGCCGGCGGCCTCACGGCCGAGCGGCTGGGTCTGGTGTGGGCCACCTCGGCGACCACCTCGGCGGGCCTCGCCCCGCTGTCCGGCCTGCCGAACGTCGACTCCTGGATCGCCGGGCGGATCGAGGAACTGCGGCACCGGATCGGCAATCCGAGGGGCACCGCGGACCCGCGGCTGTCCGGCCGGCTGGTGCTGGCCTTCAGCACCGAGGCGCTGGCCGGTCCGGCCGACGCCCCGGCCGGACCGGTGCGCTACGTCGGCCCGTCGCTCGCCTCCCGGCCGGCCGCGGACGACTTCCCCTGGCACCGGCTGGACCCCCGGACACCCACCGTGCTGATCACCCTCGGCACGGCCAACGCCGAGGCCGCGTCCCGCTTCCTCGCCGCCTGCGCCGAGGCGGTGCGCGGACGCCGGGACCGGGCGCAGGCGGTGATCGTCGATCCCGCGGGCACGGTGCCGGAGTTCGCCGACCGGGTGCTGGTCCGGCGGCACGTCCCCCAACTGGCGCTGCTGGAACGCTGCGACGCGGTGATCTGCCACGGCGGGCACAACACCGTGTGCGAGGCGCTGTGGCACGGCCTCCCCCTGGTCGTCGCGCCCATCCGGGACGACCAGCCCGTGATCGCCGCCCAGGTGACGGACGCCGGGGCGGGCGTACGGATCCGCTTCAACCGGGCGACCGCCGACGCGCTGGGCACGGCGCTCGACACCGTCCTCCGCGAGCCCTCCTACCGGGAGGCGGCCGGGCGGGTGCGCGAGTCCTTCCGTGCCGCGGGAGGCGCGGCGGCCGCGGCCACGCACCTCGAAGCCCTGCTGGTCGCCCGCCCCCGCACGTGAGCGGCCGATCTCCGGAGAACGAGGTGCACCCATGCCCTGACCTGACATGAGCCCGACAGTCCCCACCCCACACCACACCCCGAGGACCGCCATGCGCAACCTCCGCAGGAGAGCACTGATACCGGTGCTGCTCACCTCCTTCTCACTCGCCCTCGCCGGCTGCTCGTCATCCGGCGGCGGAACCACCGCCGCCTCGGACGAGGTGGCCAACGCCGGTGAAAACAGCGCCCCCAAGGTCGACTTCAGCCTCCGGACGCCCTCCCCGGGGGATGCCTCGCCCGGCGCGGTCGCCGTCCCGGCCGGGGGCGGCATCAAGGCGCAGAAGCCGCCGGTGAAGGTCGACTCGATCGACGAGAAGAGCGGCCGTGCCGTCATCTCCCAGGGCATCGCCCCGAACCCGCCCGGTCCGTCCGGCAAGCCTGGTCCGTCCGGCAAGCCCGGTCCGTCGGCGACGCCCAAGGCCGACAAGCCCGTCGCCGTGGGCGACATCATCGCCAGCAAGCCCGTGCCCGGTGCCCCCAAGGGCGTCCTGGCCAAGGTCACGAAGGTGGAGAAGAAGACCTCGAAGGGCACCGAGGTCCGTACCGCCCCGGCCGATCTCTCCACCGTGCTGGGCGACTCCAAGGTCAAGAGCAAGCTGCCCGTCGACCCGTCCGGCTTCAAGGCCGAACCGCTCGTCCCGGGGGTCAAGTTCTCCTGGGCCAAGCGCGGCGACGTCCACGCCGGGCCCGAGGGGCTCAAACTCCCCTTCGGCAGCCTGCGCGTCGATGTCGACACCAAGCTCGACACGGAGAAGGACGCGAAGAAGGAAGGGGTGGAAAGCCCCGTCAAGGCGGCGTTCAAGGGCTTCGTCCAGCTCGCGCCGCAGGTCGACTTCAACTATTACGGCCGCGGTTCCGGCGACGGCCCGTCCGGGGCCGGGCTGCGGCTGACCGGCGACTGGTCCTCGGGCTTCCGCTTCAAGGGGCGGACGTCGCCCACGACCAACGGCAAGCCGGTGCGGGTGCCGTTCGTCGTCCTGCACGCCAACCCGACCTTCTACATCGGTGAGCTTCCGGTGACCGTCAACATCGACCTCACCTGCTACCTCCTCATCGATGCCGACGGCAGGGTGAGCCTCGACGTCCAACAGGACCCGGTCAAGGGCGACTTCACCCTCGGCTCCGCCTTCAGCCTGAAGGAGGGATGGCAGCCGGAGGCCAAGGCGAACGTCACCCCCGCGACGCTGAAGGCGAGCACGTCCGCCGCGGCGAACGTGAAGGTCCGGTTCGGCACCGAGGCCAACCTCGGTCTGTACGGCAGCGTGGGCGTGAAGGGCGATGTGGCCGCGCCCTACGTGCGCACCGAGGTCAAGGGCAAGGTCAGCGGGTCGACCGAGGGCAAGGCCGCGGCCGACGTCGACTGGCGGCTGTTCGCGGGAGTCGACCTGGAGGGATGGGTCATGCCGTATCTGAAGATCGGCGGCGTGCAGGCGCTCGCCGTGCGCATCCCGATGCCGAAGGTGCAGCGCGAGGTGCAACTCGCCCACGGCAAGGGAGCGATACGCGTTCCCCAGCCGCGTACCCCGCAGGACGACACGGGGACGGGCGACAAGGACCGGAAGGGCTGACGGCGACGAGGCCGTGCCTCCCCGTCCGACCACGGGGAGGCACGGTGTTCGTCAGGCGCCGCGGCTCGCGAAGGGGCCGTCGGCGGCGAAGGCCAGCCGCGCGAAGCGCTCGCCGATGCGCAGGTGCGCGGCGGCGTCAGGGTGGAGCTCGTCGGGCAGCGGCAGTTCGGCGAAGTCGGCCTCGCCGTAGAGGGCACGGCCGTCCAGGTAGTGCAGGTTCGGGTCCTCGGCCGCGCGCTGCGCGACGATGCGCGACAGCTCGTCCCGTATGACGTTGAGCGTCAGCTTGCCGCTCGCGGTCTCCGAAGGGTCGCCCTTGGCGATGAAGCGGAGCTTCCCCGCCTTCATGGCCTCGAAGTCCGGGGCGGAGGGGCCGGGGGTGTCCTCGTGGACGGGGCAGTGGATGGGCGAGACGACCAGCAGCGGGGCGGTGGGGTGACCCTCGCGGACGGTGTCGAGGAAGCCGTGCACCGCCGGGCCGAAGGCACGCCGCCGCATCAGATCGGTGTTGACCAGATTGATGCCGATCTTGACGCTGATCAGGTCGGCGGGGGTGTCCCGCAGGGTGCGGGCGGTGAACGGGTCGAGCAGGGCGCCGCCGCCCAGGCCCAGGTTGATCAGCTCCACGCCGCCGAGCGAGGCGGCGTGTGCGGGCCACGTGGCGCTGGGGCTCGCGGCGTCGGTGCCGTGGCTGATGGAACTGCCGTGGTGCAGCCACACCTTGCGGCCCCGGTCCGGCGCGGGCTCGACGGGGGCGTCGGTGCGCAGCGCGAGGAGCTCGGTGGTCTCGTTGTACGGCAGCCAGATCTCGACGTCCTTCACGCCCGCGGGCAGACCGCCGAAGCGGACGGTGCCGGCCGGCCCGGGCCGGTGCTCGGCGGTCCCGGTGGCCAGGTCGATGGTCAGGGTGTTGCCGCCGGTCACGCTCGCCCGCCCGGCCGGACGGCCGTCGACGAGCAGGTCGTACACCCCGTCCGGGCGGGGCGGGGCGCCCACGAAGACCCGCTTGGTGGCCAGGACGTCCAGTTCGACGGCGGTGGCCCCGGTGCGGAGCGCCAGCCGTACGCCGGAGGGCTGGGACTCCATCATGGCCAGCTGCCCGTCGGCGCACTGGGCGCGGGCCCGGGCGGGCAGCCGGTGCGGCAGCACGCCGTGCGCGGTCCGCTCCAGTTCGAGGGCGCCGCGCACTATCTCCGCGGTGATGGGGGTGGTGATCCAGTCGTGCTCGGTGCTCATCGCCTCAGCCTGTTGATCGAGTTGATCGAGTGATCGAAGTGTCCGGACGGTTCAGGTCGCGGGCCAGTTCCGCAGCAGGGCGTCGAGGGCGTCGATGGCGCGGGACCAGGACTCCTGGGAGTCGGGGGCGCTGTGGCTGAAGCCCCCGCCCGCCTCCAGATCGACGTAGCCGTGGAAGACGCTGCCCAGCAGCCGGACCGCATGGGTCCGGTCCGGCTCCTCCAGGTCGTAGCCGCGCAGGATCGCCCGCATCATCCGGGCGTGCCGCCCCCCGGCGCTCGCGGCGGCCGTCTCCGGGTCGAGCCGGAACCGGGTCGCCGTGTAACGGCCGGGGTGCTCCCGGGCGTAGTCGCGGTAGACGTTCGCGAAGGCGGCCAGGGCGTCCTTGCCGGCCCGTCCGGCGAGCGCCGCGGCACCCCGGTCGGCGAGTTCCTCCAGGGCCAGCAGGGCGATGCGGGTCCGGAGGTCCTGGGTGTTCCTGATGTGCGAGTACAGGCTCGCCACCTTGACGTCGAAGCGCCGGGCGAGCGCGGAGGCGGTCACCTGGTCGAAGCCGACCTCGTCGGCGAGCTCGGCCCCTGCCTCGACGAGGCGTTGTGCGGTCAGTCCGACGCGTGCCACGGGTCCTCCCCTCGGTTGCCTGAACCGATTATGGAGTTACCTAAAGGCTTTAGGCAAGTGGGAAAAGGGCTACGCCCAGTGTCCCGGCCGGGTCAGCCCCTCCGGCAGACGCGTCCGGGCGTCTCCCTTGGCCGAGTTGACCTGGGGCTGGGTGAGGAAGACGGCACCCGTCAGGTCCGCCCCGGACAGGTTCGCGTCGCGCAGGTCCGCGCCGATCAGGTCGGCCGACCGCAGATCCGCGTCGCGCAGGTCAGCCGCGATGAGATACGCGCCGCGCAGATTGGCGCCGTGGAGGTCCGCGCCCCGCAGCTTGGCGCCCATCAGGTTCGCGCCCCGGCGCTCCTTCTTCTTCCCGCCCTTGCCGCCCCGCACCAGCTCACTGGCGCGCAGCAGAACGACGTTGACGTCCTGGCGCAGCGCCATGACGTCCAGCTCCAGGATCGCCTCCGGCGCGGACTCCGTCAGGCGCTCCGTGCGGCCGAGCAGCCGGCGCGCGTCCCGGTGGACGGGGGCGGCCTGCGGCAGGGCGAGCACCTCGGTCAGGTACCAGAGCAGCTCGTGCAGCTGCCGCACCACGGGGAACACCTCGAACATCTGCCGCGCCGTGGCCGGGTCCTCGCGCCAGCTGCGACCGCCGAAGGTGACCTGGGAGACCTTCTGGCCGGCGCCGAAGCAGTCGTAGACGGTGCAGCCGGAGAAACCCTTCTCGCGGAGCGTGGTGTGCGTGCCGCAGCGGAAGTCGTCCCGGAGGTTGCGGCAGGGCTTCCCCGCGTCCTTGTCGATCGCGAAGTCGGCCGACTTCGCGAAGGGCAGGGCCACACAGCACAGCGCGAAGCAGTTTCCGCAGTCGGCGCGCAGGGCGCGGTTGTCGGGGGCGGGGGCTTCGCGTATGTCGGACACGGGGCGCGCGCTTCCTCACGGTGGGGCAGGTGGTGAACGCTCCATGCTATCCGGCGCTATCCGGTGGCCGGCCGCAGGAAGCGCCGCAGCCGCTGCAGCGGCCAGGCGTTGACGACGTCGTCCTTCGTGAGCCAGCCGCGCTGGGCGGTCCCCACGCCGAAACGCATGTAGGGCAGGTGCGTCACGGAGTGCGCATCGGTGTTCACGGCGAACTTCACCCCGTGCCGTCGGGCCCGCAGGATCTCCTCGTCGCCCAGGTCGAGACGGTCGGGATGCCCGTTGATCTCCAGGGCCGTCCCGGTCCGCGCGCAGGCCGCGAACACCGCGTCGAAGTCGGCGTCGATCGCGGGCCGCTTGCCGATCAGCCGGGTCGTAGGGTGCCCGATGACCGCGACGTACGGGTTCTCGCAGGCGCGGACGAACCGGCGGGTGAGCTCCTCGCGGGACTGGTTGAAGTGCGAGTGCACGGAGGCGACGCACAGGTCGAAGCCGGCCAGGAAGTCGTCGGGCCAGTCCACGCCGCCGTCCGGCCCGATGTTGAGCTCGGTGCCGTGCAGCAGCCGCATCCGGCCGTGTCTTCCCCTCCAGGGCGCGCAGCCGCTCGCGCTGGGCCAGCGCCTTCTCGCGGGTCATGCGCTGCATGGCGAGGTCGGGGGCGTGGTCGGTGGACGGCGTAGTAGGCGTAGCCGCGTTCCGCGGCCGCGGCGACCATGTCCTCCAGCGGCGCCAGCCCGTCGGTGAGGTCGGTGTGGGTGTGCAGGTCGCCGCGGATGTCGTCCTCGGTGACCAGGTCCGGGAGCCCGTCCCCGAGCCCCGCCGCGATCTCGCCGCGGTCCTCGCGGAGCGTCGGGGGGATCCACGGCAGCCCGAGCCGGGCGTAGATGTCCTCCTCCGTCCGGGAGGCGACCTTGCGGCCGCTCTTCACGCGGAAGAGCCCGTACTCGGAGAGCTTGAGCCCGTGGCGCACCGCGATCTCGCGTGACACGGATGTTGTGCGCCTTGGAGCCGGTGAAGTACAGCAGCCCCGCGCCCCAGGCGTCCGGCGGCAGCACCCGCAGGTCGACCTGGAGCCCGTCGACGGTGCGGACCGACGTTTTTCTTCGAGCCGCGGGCGATGACCTCGGCGGTGTACGGGAGGGTGCTGATCGCATTCCATGAACGGCTCCGCGCGGGCGGCGGCCACGAGGATGTCGATGTCCCCGATGGTCTCCCGCATGCGGCGCAGCGAGACCCGGCGAAGGAACAGCGCTCGCAGCCGTCGATCCGCGAGAGGTCGGCGACGATCCGCTCGGCGGCGTCCGTGGCGGCGGACAGCAGGATCCGGCCGCCGGCCTTCTTCATCAGTTCGATGCCGTGGAGGATGTTCTGCTCGGTCTTCTCGCCGAATCCCTTGAGGCCGCGCAGCCGTTCCTCGTGGATGGCGTCGAGGAGTCCGTCGACGGAGGAGACGCGCAGCTCCTCGTAGAGCACGAGGGCCTTGTGCGGGCCCAGGGTCGGGATGGCGAGCAGCTCGCGGACGCCCGCCGGGACGGGACGTCCGGGTCTCCTCGAAGGCGGCGACCCGGCCGGTGCCCAGGTACTCGACGACCCTTCTCGGCGATCGACCTGCCGACGTTGGGGATCTCGCGCAGGCCCTGCAGGTCGAGCTTCGAGACGTCGGAGGGGGTGGCCGCCGATGGCGCGGGCGGCCTTCTCGTAGGCGCGTGCCTTGAAGGGCGTCGCCGCCGGAGATGGCGACGAGATCGGCGTACTCCTGGAGCACCGCCGCGACCTCTTCGTTGGGCCGGGCCATGGCTTCAGCGTGCCACCGGAGCGGTCAAGGGGCGAGGCAGGGGGAGATGTCGGACCCCGGTGCGAGACTGCGGAACGTGAGATGGGCAGTGGCGGAGACGGGGGACGGGACGGTGCGGCTGTGCCGGTCGGGCCCGGCGGCCGATCCGGTGCGGGCCGGTGGTGGCCGAGCGGAGCCTGGCCGAGGCGGTCCGGGCGCGGCCGGAGGCCGACCGGTGGGTGTGGCGTGCGACGGCGCGGGGTTACGGGCGGCTGCTGGACGCGGGCGTCGCGTCGAGCGGTGCTACGACGTGGAGGCCGCCGAGACGCTGATCCTCGGCCATGAGGAGGGCCAGCGCGGCCGGACCCGCGTTCGCTCGCCGCCGCGTGGGCGCGGCTCAAGGGCTGCCCGTGCCGGAGGACCCGCCCGCTGCGCGCGGCCGGCGGCCAGCCGTCGCTGTTCGAGCCGGGCCCGGTGCCGCTGCCGCCCGGGACGGATCCGCTGACGGCCCTGGTCGAGGTCCACGCGGACCAGCAGGCCCGGATGAAGGACACGGCCCACCCCGGCCGCATGCGGCTGCTGACGACCGCCGAGTCGCGGGCACCCTGGTCGCGGCCGAGATGGGCCGGGCCGGGCTGCCCTGGCGGGCCGACGTGCACCGGGAGCTGCTCACGGCCCTGTTGGGGAGCGCTATCCGGGCGGCCAGGAGACCCGGCGGCTGGCGGAGCTGGCCGACCGAGGTCTCGCGGGCCTTCGGCGGACGGCGTGCGGGTACGGCCCGATCTGCCGGCCGACATCGTCCGGGCCTTCGCCCGGGAGGGCATCGCCCTGTCCTCGACGCGCGCCTGGGAGCTGAGCGGGCTCGACCACCCCGCGGTGGGGCCGCTCCTGGAGTACAAAGAAGCTCTACCGGCTGCACACCGCGCACGGCTGGTCCTGGCTCCCAGACCTGGGTGCGCGACGGCCGCTTCCGCCCGGAGTACCTGCCGGGCGGCACGGTCACCGGCCGGTGGACCACCAACGGCGGCGGGGCGCTGCAGATCCCCAAGGTGGGTCGGCGGGCGGTCGTCGCCGATCCGGGCTGGGCGGCTGGTGGTCGCCGATGACGGTCCGACCAGATTTCGAGCCGAGGGTGGGGTTGGGTGGCAGCCTGTGTCTCCCGCGTACCGGCGGTGTCCTGATGGGAGGTACGCGGGATAGGGCTATGACTCTCTAACCGCGTACCTGGCGCGTCGGGCTGGTTCGGGGGCGATCCGGGGGCGTGCCAGTGTTGGCCGTTCCTGGGCGCGATCTAGCGGTCAGTGACGCTCGGGCGACGGCCGTCAAGCCCTGGCCGAACTGCGCCGCCGTCTGACCTTGATGAACCCGGCGGTCGCGGTACTGTCGACGGACCCCGGACCCCTGCGCGGAAGTGGTGAGGAGGTCGCCTGGGGCTCCCGGTACCCGTTGGCTCCGTGGCTGCCCACCTGACGCACGCGTCTGGCCTTTCGCCACCGCGTCCTGCATACCCCTCGTGATCAGATAGGCTGTGGGGCCCCTGCCGCCAAAGACTGGTCGAGGTGAGCGACCGTGGGGAGTTGTCCGAGGCTGGCAGGGTGCGCTGGCTGAGCCCGCGGGCGCGGGCGCGTGGGTCACCGAGGAGTGGCGGTTTCAGTGCACAAACTCCACGTAGCGCAACTGTTTCGTAGTGAGCAGGGCAGCGCGGTCTTGCGTGTACTTGTGGTGCGTGTTGATCGTGGGGCTTGCGCTTGGTCCGGTTGAAGCATCGGTACCTCGCGCTGGCTCCGGGCCGAGTTCTGGTCTTTCTTCAGCACTGGCTACAGACTGCAGTCCGTGTGCACTGCCCGAGGAGGAGGTGCCGAGGTAGGTCGTGGGACTGACCGTGATGCGGCACTGTGCGGGCTGTGTGGTGCGGCGCGGCGACGGTTCTGCTCAGGCGAGGGCGAAGGCTAACGCGTTCGGCGTTACGTCCGTGACGCCGGTTGTTCCGTTCACGGACGGCGCGTGTGGGTAAGTTGCTGATTTACGCAGGATGCGAAATGAGACCCCTGTCAGGCGGCCGCGGGCTGGCGTCCGGGTCGGTTAG